>JAGTUW010000103.1 GCA_018224345.1 Bacteroidota bacterium | reverse complement strand
GTATCTCTATCTGCAGGTCTCCCGCGGCGACCAACGCCGGTTCGCTTTCCACGCCCTCGGGACCGGTCGTACGAACGGCAATGACTTCTTCTGCATCCTCGCCGTATTTCTCGACGAGAAAGGCGCCACCGATGCGGAAGGATTCCGAAGTACGGGAGTTATTCATGTCAAAATCCGTGAAGGTCACACGATAGCCTGCATACTCGAAGGTCTGCCCTTTGACAAAGCCGAAGCGTTTTCCACCTTCGGGTTCCGGTGCGAACAGCGCCTGTGGCTCCACATAGACATCCGTCGTCAGGAATTTCGCGATTCCCGGGTTTCGCATGATTTGTTCCTGTCCACCGTAATTCGAGACAAACATGATGGTCTTGATGGTTTCGATCTCCCGACCGGTGACCGCATCCTCGAGTTTGACATTGAAATAGTAGCGTTCGCCGTTCCAGAAGGTTTCATTCCCTACATACGTGAAGCGATACCCCTTCCATTCGACCGGCTCGCCCTCTCTGAGTTCAAGCCCTTTTTCCTGACTGTAGAACCCTGATCCGATGACACCGAGCAGCATCAGAGCCAAACCAATATGCGCGACATAGGCACCGGTGAACTTTCTGTTTCCGCGCACGATGCGATACCCGATCACGGCATTGGAGAAAAAGCAGAACGATGAGGAAAATGCCAGCATGATCATTCCCGGGTCATAAACCCCACCGACGAATACGATCAGCAATGTTGCCACAATGCCGAGACTCAGCGGAAGCCAGAGTTTCCGGGCCAGCATCCCGCGCTTGGTATCATTCCACATCAGAAGCAGGGTGAACCCTATCATCAGCGTCATGACAATGGCAAGCGGCAGTCCCATCGCATCGTAGAATGCAGGATCGACGGTATTCCCCAGCCGCAGGTCCGTCCCCAGCGCATTGAAGAGGCCGTTGACGGCATCGATGATAAACTGCGGAATGATCGGCATGGACGTCCCGACCATAACGATGAAGGTGAGCAGTCCGATCACCCCCGCACCCAGCCCCATCCAGGTTTCGCGGGACATGATGGCGAAGCTGTCGAAATTCTTCTCGCTGTGTAATCGTCCGGAGAACACATACCCGATCATAATGACTTTTACGATCAATGCAGGAAGCCAGAGATAGGAAACCGCATTGAGGAAATGGGCGATACCAAGCATCGGATAGTACAGCAATAACAGCAACGGATTCGCAGTCTCGACCATATCACCAATTACCGGAACAAGATCGCCACTGACCTGGGCAAAAATCGGTATGCTCGGGCCGATAACGATCAGATACAGTAATGCGTAGAGTTTGAAGCCGGAGAAACGATCGAACAAGGACCGCCCCCACGTTGTGAAACGCCCGAAGAGTAGCGCGAAACCCACATCTGTAAATGCGAACATGAACAGCACCAGCAGCGTGAAGCTGAAGCGACCGGGATCGACAAAGGAATGCACCGATGCATCACCGAGCACACCACTGCGTGTCAGGAACGTAGAGTACAGCACAAGGACGAATCCAAGAATCGAGAGGAGGAAGTTGGTCAGGATCAATCCTTTCGTGCGCTTCTGCACGACCATGGTGTGAATCAGGCCGATGGACACGAGCCAGGGAAGGAGTGAGGCGTTTTCAACCGGGTCCCAACCCCACCATCCACCCCATCCGAGGGTTTCATAAGCCCAGTAACCACCGAGAGCGATGCCCAGTCCCAACCAGATGGCTCCACCGATGACCCATGGCAGGGCACTGACGATCCAGGCCTGGTATTTACGGCGCATCAAGGCAGCGATCGCCAGGGCGAAGGGCGGCGCCATGGCAGCGAATCCGATGAAAAGAATGGGTGGATGAATCTGCATCCAGAAATTCTGCAACAGGGGATTGAGCCCGCGGCCGTCAGCCGGTATAAAATCAGCGTCGATCGGAGTAAAGGGATTCTTGACGATCAAGAGCATCATCAGGAATGCGAGAATACTTGTGTACACCCCCATGACCTCGCGTTCATTGTCATGCTTCTGCGTATAAATCATCAGTACGATACCGACAATCGACACCATCAGCGTCCAGAGAAGGAAGCTCCCCTCCTGTCCTGCGTAGAAGGTGGACATCAGCAGACCGAGAGGTAGTTCACGCGAACTGTATGCCCAGACGTAATGAAACTGGAATTGATGCTTGACAATGAGTATCAGTAGCAGCAGCGACGCAATGAACACCGACGTGACCGCGATATGGAAGCCACCACGGGCGAAGCTGATAAGGCGTGGGTTCGAAATACTGCGGAAATAGGCGATGAGACCGACAATCGAAGCTGCAAAGCCGACGATGATCGCCATATTTCCGAGGAGACCAAGAAAATCGTACATGTACGCTACCTTTCCGCGCCCGGCATGCACCGTCGCATGAGGGATATATATTGATTACCTGATTACAATGCGTCTCGATGTGGGAAGACGATGTCGCGTCTCCCCGCAAATCAGAATGACGTCTGCTGAATACCTTCGGGATGCTCGCCGTCGGGATTACCTTCATATTTCGACGGGCATTTGGTCAGAACTTCATTGGCTTTGAACACGCCATCCTCGAACCGTCCTTTCGCGACAACACTGGTGGCGATATCGAAATTGTTGGGTTTCGCACCCGTGAGTTCCACACGCGCGATACGGTTGTCCTCATCGCGCATAAAGAAGGTGAAGCGGTTGTTTTCCGTATCATAATGCGTGCTCATATCCTCGACCCAGGTCCCGGTAACCTGGACGCGCTTGCCACTTTCCTCGGCCTTGCCGAGAGTCGCGTATTCGATGGAGGAATTGAGAAAAGACAGTCCACCGACGATAAGAAATGCGACGATAATGGCGCCACCGATCATATAACGCTTTTTCATATTCACAACCTTTCTATTCGAGTTCCTTGATTTGACGATCGATGCGGTAGAGATAGATGAAGAATCCTGTCCAGATCATCAATACGATAGTCATGACAACGTAGATGGAATTCTGTTCGAGAAATTCGTACATGTGATTGCTCCTGCCATTCGTTACGGTGCGGTTTCCGCTCGTTTCAGTTGGATGCGGTGAAGGCGCATCCGGATGCGCATCAACCAGATATAAAGCGCGAGAAATCCTCCGAGCATGGAATAGAGCACCATGCGCATCGCTGCGTCCATGCCGCCACTGCTGAGGACCGGCCCTGCATTCGCATCGTCGGCGGATCCGGGATGGAGACCGGGCATGATACGTGGCATGATGAAGATGAAAAACGGAACGGTGACCGCAGCAATGATGCTGTACACGGCCGAGAGCGTCGCGCGTTTCTCTTCTATTTCAATTGCCGAACGGAGCGCGAAATACGCGCCATAAATCAGCAAGAGAACGAAAATCGATGTTTCACGGGGGTCCCAGTTCCAGAAGGAACCCCAGTTGAATTTTGCCCAGAGGGAGCCGGTGGTCGTCGCAAGAATACAGAACAGCAAACCGAGTCCCGCCGAAGCCGCGGAACGGTAATCGTCCTCCATATCCTTTTTCCGCAGATAGCGAATACCGTACCACATGGAAACGAGAAACGCGATGACGGTCATCCAGGCCATGGGCACATGAAAGAAAATAATTTTTGCCCGTTCCTCGAGACCCGGAATGAAGGGGAAGGAAAATGCGGGGGCATCACCCCGGACTTCGTGTACCTCGACACGATGATGCTCACTGTCGTAGCGGGCGGAAACGAAGTACCCCTCCGCCCTGTCCAGATTGTCGGGTCGCTCGGGAAAGTGAAAATCCGCCTCTCTGCCGTAAGCATCACGACCGCGCAGCAACCACCCGCCGCCATCCTTGGAAGTCAGCACCTTCCCCTTGTCGACAACGGTGAATTTGACCGGAATGATCTTCTCCGCATCCATCTGGGCATACATGCCGAGACTGCCAAGATCCCCGGCGATCGGGGTGACAATACCGATGCTGCTCAGTACAGCGATCCAGAAAAAAAGAAGGATTTTCCACCACATATGCAATAATTTCCTTCGTCAACTATTCCGGTAAATGTAGCAACTATCAACACAACTTACAATGTCCGAATTCCTGCCCTTTTCCGGGGCCGATTGCCGTGCCCCTGCGAGCAGGGATACGGAGGCTCTCTCTGAACGCAAAGAAGCAGCGGTCAGTCTTTCCAGACAAAATCAAAGAGCAGAAAAGATACCGTTGTAATGACGACGATATAGGATGCGAGCAACTGAAGATCCGGCCAGACAGCATCCCAGTGCTGGTCTTCCACGGCAATTTTCGTGGCATTGATACCGGCCATGAGCAGCGGCAGCAGGACGGGAAAGGAAAGAACGGGAAAGAGTGTCCCTTTTGTATTGGCCTTGGCGATGATTGCTGCGATAATGGTGGTCGCCGACGCGATGCCGAGGCTCCCGAGCAGCATGACAACCCAGAAGAGACCAAACTGCTTGACCACGAATTGATCCATCGTCAACAGGAAGAGAAGGACGATGAAGAGATTGAGCGCCATGACCAGCACGAGGTTGAACAGCAGTTTCCCCAGATACACGCCCATTGGTGTGGCCAGGAGCTGCAGTGTCATGGTTGTGCCCCGCTCCTCTTCGGCCACGAAGCTGCGCGAGAGTCCGCTCATGGCGGCAAAGAACATCACCACCCAGAGCATTCCCGTAAGTGCGCCCGGAGAAAGCGTCTCACCGGCGAGGGCAAACATGATGACGGCAAGTGTCACGACGACGAACATCAGCAGCGCGTTGATGGCGTAGCGTGTACGCAGCTCACTTGCGAGATCCTTGCGAAAGACCGCCAGTGCCTGTCGAATCATACGGCCTCCACACTGATGCAGCGGTCACAGTGCGCGATATCTTCCGCATCGTTGGTAGCGAGAATGACCGTTCCCCTCGCACGGAACTCCTGCAGCAGTGTGTACACGATGGCCATTCCCTCCGAATCGAGATTGGAGACAGGTTCGTCGAGCAACAGCAGGGGTGGTTCGTGGAGAATAGCGAAGACCAGGCGCATCCGCTGTTTCATACCGGAAGAAAAGGACCGGATTGCGTCCTTTCTGTCCGTCGGCAGTCCGACGCGTTCCAGCAGCCGGCGGGTATGGGACGTATCGATAGTCATTCCGCGGAGTCGTGCATAGAGGACGATATTTTCCTCGGCGGAAAACTCTTCATACAGGGTGAGGTAGGGAGCGACATATCCGATATACTGGTACAGCTGTTCCGCCGGCACAGGTCGTTCGTCATGTGTATACTGCAGGTTGCCGCCACTCGGAGTAAGCAGACCGCCGATAATGCGGAGCAGCGTCGATTTCCCGGAACCGTTTCTTCCGGTGATACCGAACACCTCCCCCTTCTCGACAACAAAGGAGATATCCCTGAAGACGGAACGGCGATTGAATTTCTTGCTTACATGCCCGGCAACGACCCGCATACATTATCTCCGTACGACGGCAAATTTACCGCTTCTCGATTCGTCGCCGAATCGTACCACATAGAAATAGATGCCGGATGCAAGCATCGCACCGTCATCAGTTTTGCCATCAAAGCCGACATAGGCCCCGAAGTTATCGTCAAGTTCGATGGAAACCGCTTCCCGACGCGCAATCAGATTCATCGAAGGAGAAAACACGTACAGATCGGCCTGGTTGACGTCCAGAGTTCGCGGGAGCGGAAAGTACATCCGTGAAAATTCGCCCGGGTCGTATGGATTCGGGAAGGGGAGTTCGCGTTCGACAAGATTCGATGCGCCACCTTCAGGGACACCGAGGCAGAGAACATTCGAAGCGGCAGCGGTGAGACGATAGGCCCATCCATTGCCGAGCGCTGTGTGCGTGGCTGCTGTCCAGTCTTCGGCGCGCACTTCGAGTTCGAACGCGACTCCATTGACATCGCGACCGGCGGCAGCGGCGATATCAGTATTGGCGACAACGAAACTGACGGTATCCAGGCCGCGATACACCCGCATGTACATCGCCCCTGTCGGCGCAACGCTTCCATTGATTGTGGCGGTGTTGCCGAGCAGTTCCTGTCCCGCATGCAGTTGCGGCAGAGCCAGACCGGGGGCATCGTCATAGACAGCGGGCAGCAGCATCGGAGCTCGATATCCGGTGAAAAAGTTGGCCTGTGCCCAGGAACAGAGTTCCGAGGTCATATCTCCCCCGTGCGCGGATATCCCGTCACGCATGGCGCTGACAGGTTCGCTCTGACGCATGCCGGTCCAGAAATCCCGCATCAGCGTCTGATCATATTTGCTTTCGAGAAACAGTGGCCAGAGTGCGAGTTCATACCCGTCGACCCCCCATCGCCACATCGGGCGTTCGGTATTGCGCATGTAGGTACGGATGTACTGGAAATAATCGTTGACTTCCGGATACACTGCTTCCTCGAAATACGTCGACGCCATTTCATGCATCCATCGATCATTCAACCAGAGCCCATACGTCCCGAGCTGAACGACGTGATGGAATTCATGCGCCGCGGTTACGCGCAAGCCATCGAGGCCCTGCGTCTCATAGCCGAGAAAATCGTTGTCGATTTCCACGAAGGACGCATACGTTGGACGCACAGTGCCGGACGACGGCAGCGGCAGATTGAACAGGGTCTGACCATAGACACTGCCACGGAAATCCAGCACAAAGATATTGTAATACGAAAGCAGTTCCTCGAACGGAGGAGGATCAAAACCATATTCGCCGATTTCCACCTGGTAGACATGGTCGAATACTTCCGCCGCCTTCTGCGCGTAATCATGCGCGGAATTCGGGATCCGCACGTTGCGATCATCGAGCAGAGCCGCAGCATGCGCCCCTGATGTATCATAATGGATGCGGAAGAGCCCGGAGGGACTGAACAAACTTGTCTGTCGCCGTTGTGGTGCGAGCATGGCCCGGATATCCGAAGCTATCGGGGGAGCTGCATGTTCCAGACGACGTGCGGCCTCGACCATAACAGCAAACCCACACTTTTCCGTTCGCTGCGCGCGCTCCCCTCCCGGAAGCACTGCATGCACCGCAGGATCGCGATACTGACGGAGATAATCAACAAACTGCAAATCCGACAATTCCCGCAATTCATCATCCTGTGCCGATGCCGGTATGACCGATATCAGCATGATCACGGAGAACAGCAACAACATCGGCAACCGGATATTTTTTCGCTGCATATTATTCACACTATTGTATCCGTTTATGCATGTTTATACACTTCGAGGTTTCATTCTCTGGCCTGCTGTACTCTGCGTTCGCGACGTTCCAGTGCCTGGCGAAAGCGGCGTTGTTCATCTTCCGTTTCCGGAATGACCTGTTCAGAGGGAGTCGGTTTCCCGTCGGCATTCAACCCGACGAAGGTCATATAGGCGGAGTTGGTATGCACGCGCGTGCCGCCCGGGATATCCTCGCAATACACTTTCACGCCGACTTCCATGGAGGTACGGAAGACGCGATTGACTGATGCCCGGAGCACCACGATTTGACCGAGTCTGACAGGGTGATGAAAATCGATACGATCCACCGAGGCCGTCACACAGACGAGTCCGGAATGCCGCGCCGCCGCGATGGCCATGGAGATGTCCATCCAGTGCATGAGTCGTCCACCCAGAAGATTGCCGAGTTGATTGGTGTCGTTCGGCAACACGAGTTCTGTCATCTCCACCTGCGAAGCACGCATGCTGTGTCGTGGTGGCGGATGTGCGGGTATATCTGTTCCGGATTCATGCATCATCGTGACTCCGCCTGCTGCAGGAGGTTCGATGCCTCGGCTGCATTGGTTTCGACGTCGGAGCGATAGGGACTGTCGGGATAGCGTTCGAGAAATTCCTTTGCTGCGGAAGCAGCTTCGCTGTAACGTCGCAGCGCAAGCAGGGAGCGGATTTTTCCGGCCATGGCCTCGTCGGCATATTCGGTGTTGTAGTAGCGATCAACCACGGTATTATAATAAATCAAAGCCGAAATCGGCACTTCCATTTTCTCATAGAGAATCGCGGTCTTGTATTCCTTTTCCGCAAGGCGGCTGACGAGTTCAAGTACCTGCCGCTCTACCTCCTGCGCCTTCGGATGTGACGGATATCCTTCGACGAAATTCTGCAGCGCATCGATCGCCCTGCGGGTGTAGGTTTGATCGAGTTGCACCTTGGGCGAGAGTTCGTAATAGCATTGCGCGAATTGGTAGTACGCGTCGGCGACGAGTTCCCGTGCGGCACCACCCTGGATGATCTGATTGAATTCATAGGATGCAAGCAGGTACTCTCCGCGTTCGAAACGGGAAAGCGCGGAGAAATATCGTGCACTGTCGGCAACGGCGCTCCCCGGAAACTGCAAACGGATGATTTCGAAATGCGAGAGTGCCTCCTGATAGCTTCCGTTCCTGTAGCGTTCCAGACCGGCACGGAACTGCTGTTCGGCAGTGGCATCCTCCGGAAGGTCTATTGAAGAACTGCAGGCAAGCAGCGCGGCAGCAATACAGAACAGTGGCACGATTCTCAAGAACGATATCATGAACTTCCTCGTACGGTGAAAAGCAGTATGACAATCACGATGGCGGTTGCGGTGACGAGCGCGGGTTCGAGCAGCGTCTCCCACCAGGACTGCCGGTCATCGAGATATGAGCGACAGGTAAACGGCACCTTGCCGGAGAGCGTATCACCTCTCTCGGCCGTCCGTTCACCGGCATAGGTCACTTTTCCCGAACGTTCTTCTGCAAGAATGCCGATCGTGACCACAGTCTTTCGAAAATAGGAAGAATTTTCGCCCGAAACAGCAGACATCGACATCTCCCTGACATCTATGGTCAGCTGTGTCTGTTCCCCGCCAGCGGTTGTCCGTACTTCCAGCCCGCGATCCATCAGGGCCCCGGCAAATACTTCGCGCAGCAACATTGGTGCATGTTCAGGGAGAATACGCAGAAAAACCGGTCCGGCCATGCAATGTGCGGCCGCCTCCCTCGCGATCGGCCGCAACAGAAGCAACAGAGCCTCGGTTTCGCCCACCTCGTCCGGCTCGGTTTCTCCAGTGCGGAACGTGTCCTGACGGAACGTGTCCTGACGGAACGTGTCCCGTATGATCTGCTGCCCGGGTTCATGCCGGGCCTCCGCGACGGATACAAAACAGAGCAGGGCGACAGCGACGATGGAAGCATGGAGGTACATCATTGTCTCCCGGCTGATGTTTCCTGTTCCATAATCATGACGTCCTCGACGAAAGTTTGCAGATCCGAGAATTGCTCATCGTTCAAATGGCGACGCAATACATCCTCCTCGGCACGCCAGACGGTGCGGACACGCCGGGCGCCCCCTCTCGGCAGGTTCCATGCCAGATACTCCGCCGCCCGCAAATACACTTCATTGCTCTGATCCTCGCTTCCGGAGGAACGCGAGGAACGCAGTGAGCGTGCATACGCACGCCGCTGTTTCTCGAGTATCGTGTCAAACCAGGCGGCGAAACGGGCGTTGGACTCAACATAGGAATTACCGTCGAAGGCGTACACGAAACGTGTGAAACCGATCACTTCGGAATGGGGCATCATTCCCCAGTACTGATCCGCGACGAGTATTTCCTTCTGTCCGTTTTCGTCGATATCATGCAGTACCGGTGCACCACTGGGAGAATAGAACAGCAGCGTCACCTTGCGTGACGCATTGAGACCATAGACGTGCAGGCCCTGCGTAGAAATAGGATTGTTCCCTCCCGCATCGAGATGTACCAGAAGATCGGTGACACCGTCGCCGGTGACATCCTCTGTCGAGAACGAGAGACCGTAATCGACAGGGTCCACGAAGAGTTGCGTAATGCCCGTGTCATTGCGCGTGTACAGATCGACTCTGTCAAACCGATCAACGAGCAACGGATCGTCAGTGTACTCCTCCGTCTGCGAAACGATGATCAATTCCTCCTGCCCGTCGCCGGTCATGTCCGCCGACATACTGTCGACGAGGACCGCCCCCGGAAGAAGGGGAAAGGTGCTGAAGGACGTGACATCTTCGCTCCGCTCCTGTCTGGTTTTTTCTGTTTCGTTGTTTCCGCAGCCCATCAGCGATGCGATCAACAGTATGCAGAAGCATATCCTCGAAACAGGCAGGTTGTGCGTAATGGTCCGCATAAGTGAGTGGGCCTCTACCAGCCACCTGATGAACCACCGCCGCCGAAGCCACCGCCACCACCGGAAAAGCCACCGAAACCGCCACCCCCACCGAAACCGCCACCTCCGCCGAAACCGCCGCCCCCACCGAATGGACCGCCGATAAACCAGACACCGCCCCCGCGTCCGCCGCGACCGCGATTTCCTTTTACGACGATATACATAATCACCAGAAACACGATCAGGCCGAAGATATTTCCTCCATCATCTTTTTTCTGTCGCCTGGTCGAGCGTTCTGTGACGGTATATTCTCCGGTCGCGATCTTGACCGCTGTCTGTACGCCGTCGTAAATCCCCTGCGCATAGCTCCCCGTACGAAAGTGCGGTGCGACGACATCACTGATAATGATCGATGTCGCCGCATCGGTCAGCACATGTTCGAGTCCATACCCCACTTCGAAGCGCATTTTCCTGTCATTGACAGCGACGAGGAAGAGCACCCCATTATCCTTTCCCTCCCGGCCGATACGATTTTTTTCCGCGACACGCAGGCTGAATTCTTCAATAGACGCACCTTCGAGAGAAGAAACGATAAGCACCACGAACTGGTTGGAGGTGGATTCGTCATACTGCCGCAGCAGTTGCTCGATACGCTGGACATCCCCTGCCGAAAGCACGCCTGCCAGATCGGTGACATAGCGGTTCAGTTCGGGTGCATCGAGTGCGGATGCGGGTGGTGTCCACAACAGAAGCAACAGAAACAGGGATGGTATGCCATTGCGAAAGAGCGTCATCAAAACTCCACTGACGGAGCCTGATCCGCGCCTTCCGCGGCGGTGAAGGTGGCTTTCCTGCTGAAACCACCAATGCCTGCGACCAGTGAGGCCGGGAAACGGCGTATAGCGGTATTATACTCCCGCACCGCATCGATGAAGCGCATACGCTCGACAGTGATGCGGTTTTCCGTTCCTTCCAACTGGGACTGCAACGCCAGGAAATTCTGATTGGCTTTCAGATCCGGATAATTCTCCGTCACCATCAGCAGTCGTGACAGGGCGCCACCGAGTTGTGCCTGAGACCGTTGAAAGCGCTCCAGAGCGGCGGGATCTTCGAGAATATCCGCGGAAACATTCATCTGACCCACACGGGAGCGCAATTCGGTGACTTCCGTCAGCAGTTCCGTTTCATGCGCGGCATAGCCCTTGACGGTTTCCACGAGATTGGGGATGAGGTCAAGGCGCCGCTGATAGACATTCTCAACCTGACTCCATTTTCCCTCCACCTGTTCCTCCAGCGTTACCAATCTGTTCTGTGTTGTGATATACATCAACAGCAGCACAAGGATGATGCCACCGGTGATGATCAAAGGCAAATTCTTTTTCATTTCCGCTCCGTATTCCTCTTTTAGACGGTTTGTTTCATTTCGACAGGGATAAACTTCCTTATCAATGAAAACTACGAAAACGCTCGTCGAAATGAAAGGCATTGTTCCGGGGCTCCGGGGCTCCTGTTAGATCGATGCGAAGGAGACCATAAAAAGAAAACCGCCCGCAGGCGGTTGTCCTTTACCTCTATCCCTCGGCACCCTGTGGCGGCAAGCTCAGTCCAGAGTGAAGTTGACCGAAAACATCAGCGCGCTGGCGGACTGATTCTCGAAGTAGTTGTCGTCGTTGACGACGAAGTGTTCGAGTGTCCCGTCTATACTGATTTTCGGGCTCACGAAATAGCGGAAGCCACCCATGATGCTCATGGTGATGCCGCTTTCCGCCCGTGCCGCCGGTTTGGTGCGGGAGACGATACCGCTGGTCTGCCAGTTTTCGTCGTAAATCGAATAGCCGAGCCGCAAGCCGCCATAGGGGTCGAAGCGGGCCTGAGGCAGGAAGTGGTACGCGGCCTGGAACTGCGTCATGATGGTCGAGCGCTGCAGCGTGCCGGTGCCGGTGGATTCGTAGTGCTTTCCTTCTTCCGGCGCCCAGTAGCGTATGACCAGTCCGAGACCGATACGCTCATCGAAACCGAATTCATAGTTGATGCCCCAGCCGACCGGCTCGGTGACGACCGTGGCATTGGCGCCGATGTAATGCGCGCCCATCTTGTACTGCGCGAGACCGGTCGCGCCCGTAATGATGAAGACAAACAGGGTAAGCAGCGAGAGGGTAAGGCAACGTTTCATCCCACCGTCCTTGATAAGTGAATGATGTAGGTGACTCAACCCAGGGTGACCGGGATGAATGAGAATTCGTAAACGGCAACGAAAAAGCGAAACTCCCGAGATGCACTATGAAATGATTTCGGTTCCGCTTCTCTGATTATACGGAATCTACCGAAATTCCGGAAAACAAAAAAACGCCTCCGACAGACGGAGGCGTACGTTTATAAAAACGTTTTATGCAAGGGTCAGAGCACGAAATCGACCCCGACAGTCAACTGCAGTGAACCACCGAAATAGTCGTCTCCCGCGACGCGGAATTCCAGTTGACCGTTCCCGGCGATAGTGGGACTGAAGAAATACCTGAGACCGCCGTACGCGGTAAGGAAGAGGCCGCTGCTACCGCTGGAAGTTGTAAAATCAATGTTATCACTGTACAACGCGAATCCGAGTCGCGCCCCGGCATAGGGATCGAGTTGATCGCCCGGCATAAAGTGATAGGCCGCCTGGAATTGCGGCATGACGACGGACCAGGACCAGCTGTGCCCGAATATACTCTCGGACTTGCCCCAGTAGCGAACGATACCGCCGATGCCGATGTTTTCGCTGACGCCGTATTCATACTGCGCGCCAAAGCCAATCGGGTCCGTAGCCAGCGTGAGAACGGGTCCCAGCCAACTGCCGCCTTCGTGGAACTGGGCTTTACCAGTGGATGTGCAAAGCAGCACTGCGACGGTTGCGAGTAGCGTGACTTTGATAACGGTTTTCATAAAGCCTCCTCGATGAATGAATGTGTAGAGTGTCAACATACGAGACCAATGATGGAATCAGGCCTTCAGCAATTCCCGTGCGATAACGATGTTCTGAACCTCGGAAGTTCCTTCATAGATTTCCGTGATTTTTGCATCACGCAGATAACGTTCCACGAGATATTCGCGGACATAGCCATAGCCGCCATGGATCTGAATAGCTT
>JAGTUW010000102.1 GCA_018224345.1 Bacteroidota bacterium | reverse complement strand
TTGATTTCGTAGGTAGCAGCGCCCTCAACGGCGGAACGTATTCCGACAACGATCCCACGCCAACCGCGGCAGGGAACCCGCACGGAACGCATGTAGCCGGGATCGCCGCCGCACGTGGCAATAACGGCAAAGGGATTACCGGGCTGGCAATGCACAGCCGCATCATGGCCATCAAATGTGCTCCCGACAACAATACGCCTTCGATTATCCGTGGATATGACGGTATTGTGTATGCTGCCGATAACGGGGCGCACGTCATCAACTGTAGCTGGGGTGGTGGCGGCTACCTTGAAAGCCAGAAGGAACGTATCGACTATGCGATGTCGCAAGGCACCATTGTCGTCGCTGCCGCAGGGAACTCAGGCAGTGAACGCATCCACACCCCGGGGGCATATCCGGATGTCCTTTGCGTCGCCAATACCAATACTACCGATCGCATCAATCCTTCGTCCACTTACGGTCCCTGGGTCGATGTTTCCGCGCCGGGTACGAACATTCTCAGCAGTGTCAGTGTGTCGCCAACCGCCTATCAGAAATTCACCGGCACTTCCATGGCTTCACCGATGGTGGCCGGCCTGGCCGCACTCGTGAAGAGTGTGTACCCGGAGTATCTGCCGGAACAGATTTACGAACAGATCCGCGTGACAGCCGACCCTATCGATGATATGCAGGGATCGCAGTACCGCGACAAAATCGGGAAAGGACGCATCAATGCCTATCGTGCCCTCACCGAGCGCTGGCCCGCCGTCGGTCTCGTTGATTGGATGCATTCCGATTCCCTCTATGGAAACAGTGACGATTACCCCGATCAGGGGGAGCGGTTGACCATACACATGCGCTGGCGAAATCTACTCGAACCGACCAGCAATGCAATCATCACGCTTTCTTCAAACAACCCTCTCGTGACCATTGAGCAGGGGTCTTTTACCGCGGGCGCCATTCCCACGTTCGGGGAAGTCGACAACTATGACGATCCGTTCATCATCGTGCTTGCCGATGAGTATGCACCGAATGACCAGGTCGATCTCACGTTCTCTGTAGAGGACGGAGAATACAGCGATCAGGGTGGTGTGTTTTTCATTCAGCAGCCGAGCTACCGCGATCATGACATCAACGATATACGGCTGACCCTCGCCAATGCAGGGAATCTCGGTTTCGATGATTTTGACGGGATCCGCGGTTCGGGATTCCGTTATAAGGAAAGTGAAAGCGTGCTCTTCGAAGGGGCGTTCATGCTGGGCGCGGTGATCAATCAATGGCCCGGCGTCGTCGATGGTGCACGTTCGTCGAGCAGGGAGCAGGTTGATGATTTCGTCGGAGAGCAGGTCTACAGTATTGTCACTCCCGGATCCATTGCCGAGCAGCAAGGCTACGGCCGTTACGAGGATCTCAACGCACCATTGAGTTATCGTCTTCAAAGCAGAGTGGAACAACGCAGTTATGCCTTCACCGAACAGGAACTGCGCAACATGGTCTTTCTCCGTTACGACATCATGAATATCTCGAACAACCTGCATGAACATCTGCATGCGGGTTTGTTTTTCGACTGGGACATCGGGGCGAATGCGCAGACGGATATTGCGATGTTTAATGACTCCCTGAAGCTGGCTATCGCGTTTGACACGACCGGCAGGCCGCGTGTGCCTGTCTATGTCGGCATACTGCCACTCAACCAGGATCTCGATGTCACGTACTGGGGCATCAACAATCGAGACAGAGATGATTCACTGCGCATCGGGATTTACAACGGCTTTTCCAAGGAAGAGAAATGGAAAGCGCTCTCCCTTGGTGTCATTCTCCCGGTTTCTGACATCACAGACATCTCCCAGGTGATTGCTGTTGGTCCGCACGATCTTCCCTCAGGAGATACCCTGGTAGCTGGCTTCGCTCTCATCGCCGGTGAGAGCGTCCGCGAAATCACCGATGCCGTACCATATGCCCGCGAGGTCTGGGCGCGCCGGTTGCGTCCGGTCGACATCACGTCAACCCATATGCCGAGCCATCACCCTGCGACACTGTTGCTACACAGTGCCGCACCGCAGCCGCTGTCCGCAGGACAATCATTGCTTGTCGATGTTGGCATAGCACGCGCAACGGACGTCCGCTTCGATCTCTACGATTTGCGGGGGCGCTTCATCGCGAGACTCTCGGAAACCTCCCTCTCCGCAGGACGGTGGCAACTGTCCCTGCATGTCCCGTCAGTCGCCGCCGGTACCTATATCCTTCACATGCATGATGGACAGTCCGTGTCTGCACCCCGGTTTTTGCCGATCACGGTTCTTAAATAGTGATAGCGCATTTGTTCGCTGCGTGAGCCAGCGCATGTGATTCTTTAATATGTTTTGGGCACTGCCATTATGGCGCTATTTGGCGCTATAATGGCAGTGCCCATTTTTTTTGAAAAAATTTCAGAAAAATCCAAAATAATTTTGGCCACTTGCTATGAACTAGGTGTATATATCTATAAGGAAGTCGATGAAGCGATCCGGGGTACGGTTCAGTTGGTAAGTTCGGAGAAGATACGCCGTATCCCGGGTCATTTTTTCAAAAGGATGTGTAAATGACTGCAGAAGATGAATTGTATCGGAAGGAAAAGCAGCTCTCCATTATGCTGAAAGTATTCGTGGGGTTGCTGGTGCTTATAGGGTTGTGTCTTATAGTATGGGTTGTTTTCCTGATCGCTTTTCCCGATGAGCTTTTCTCCGAAGTGTTGTCCACATCGCTACGGCGTGCCAATCCATTGACACTCGTTTTCTCGTCCTGGGAGATCGTATCGTCTTCCGTTCTCAAGTAATGATTATCTGAGACTGTCCGATATGTCCCAGGCCGCCCGGGTTCCAGGCGTTCCCGTGCTACTTTTGTACCGGCAGCAGACACTCTTCTCTCCGCCCCCTCGCAGCGGACTTGGTGACCGGGTCATTACCGCATGAGAGCAGAATCAGGTTCCCGGGCTGCAGGAAAGGCGAATATTTATCAGATACACTGGTCATACCGGAGAAAGCGATCCCTCTAAGTCATTGATATAAAACGGTTTGACCTGTCGAGTCCGGGGGCGGCGAAAATTCGTGAAATAAATGCCGATTGTCCTTGCCCTATAAATTCTACGTTGCTATATTTGTTATGAGCAATCGAGAAAAACTTCTCGAAATTGACAGGCACAACAAGAGAAACATCATGCAGACTCAGGACAACACGCAGCGGATTTTCAGGACGTACCCTTCGGGGGATGCCTCCTGTCTGATCGACATGCTGCAGGAAGTTCAGGAACATTTCGGGTATCTTCCGGACCTCGAAATGCAGAAAGTCGCGCGGCATGTGGACATCCCGGTTTCACGTGTGTACGGTGTGGCGACATTTTACAATCAATTCCGTTTTCAGCCTCTTGGCAAATTCGTCATCAAGGTCTGTCGCGGAACGGCATGTCATGTCAAAGGTTCCTTCAGTATCCTTACCACGCTTGAAAGCGAGTTGGGTATCAAGGCCGGTCAGACCACCAAGGATTTACTTTTCACTATCGAAACCGTTGCCTGTATCGGTGCATGCAGCATCGCACCGGTGATCGCAGTCAATGACGAGTTTCATGGCGGACTGACGACGAAATCGCTGCAGAAACTGCTGAAATCCTGGCAGCGGCAGTGCACAGAAAGCGAGGTAAGCGATGAATGCGTATAGTATGAACTGCTTCGAAAACTGCTGGCACAGCAGCGAAAAGCCTTGTATCCATTTTGTCGATTGCGTACAGCAGGGACAGAAATGTGATTGCAGCGACGAGAGCACGCGACGGCTCGAGCAATACAAAAGAGCGTTGCTTCTGATTGAACACGACATTCCGGTCATCCTTGTGGGCATGGGGACCTGCGGGCTTGCCAATGGCGCCCGGCAAATCCTCGAGGCCTTCAAAGCGGAATGCGCGGCCCGGGAACTCAATGTGACGCTGATCCCCGTCGGTTGCGTCGGATACTGTGCACGCGAGGTGATCGTGGATGTCAAATTACCGGGGCGCCCGCGTGTCAGCTACTGTGAAGTCACGAAGAAAGATGTCGCGAATATTGTCGAGACAACACTCGTCAACGGCGCCATAGTGGGAGACAAGCTGCTCGGTCTGTATGAGGCAGACGGAGCAGGGGACTGGAAGGAAGCGGCTCTTCTCAGCGACATTCCCTTTTTTGCCCGGCAGCACAGGATCAATCTGGAAAACTGCGGTGTTATCGATCCTGAAAGTATCGATCAGTACCTTGCCCGTGGCGGATATGCCGGACTGTCGAAACTGCTCCAGACGCATGAGCCACAGAACGTTATCAACGATGTACTCACATCCGGCTTGCGTGGTCGTGGCGGTGGCGGCTTCCCGACAGGGAAGAAGTGGCAGTTCGCACACGACCAGGAAGCGGATAAAAAATATCTGATCTGCAACGCTGACGAAGGCGATCCCGGTGCCTTCATGGATCGCGCTCTGCTCGAAGGTGATCCGCACCGTGTGGTTGAAGGAATGATTATCGCTGCCTACGCAATCGGTGCGAGCTATGGCTACATTTATTGCAGAGCGGAGTACCCACTGGCCATCCAGCGCCTGGAGAAAACACTGGAAGAAGCACGTGCCTACGGGTTGCTCGGTAACAATATCCTCGGCAGCGGTTTCAACTTCAACATGCGCATCAAAAAGGGGGCAGGGGCCTTTGTCTGCGGTGAGGAAACCGCGCTGATCAATTCGATCGAAGGCCGGCGTGGCATGCCGCGCCCCCGCCCACCATTTCCTGCTGTCTCGGGCCTGTTCGGGAAACCCACCATTATCAACAATGTCGAGACCTTCGCGAATGTCTCGACGATTTTCAGGCATGGTCCCGAATGGTACGCCGCTATCGGTACACAGACTTCGAAAGGCACGAAAATCTTTGCGCTTTCCGGAAATGTCACCAATGTCGGTCTGGTCGAAGTTCCCATGGGTGTGACGCTACGCGAAGTCATTTTTGATATCGGCGGCGGCATCCCCGATGGAAAGAAATTCAAAGCGGTGCAAATCGGCGGCCCTTCCGGTGGCGCCCTGCCGGAGTCGGTGATCGACACCCCCATCGATTATGAGCACCTTAGAGAAGTCGGCGCCATGATGGGATCGGGCGGCCTGGTCGTCATGGATGAGGATACCTGCATGGTCGATCTGGCCAAATATTTTATGACCTTCATCCAGTCGGAATCCTGCGGTAAATGTATTCCCTGCCGTGAAGGCACACTCCGCCTTCTGGAAATCCTCGAGCGCTTGACGCGCAGTCATCGCAACGAACAGACACAGGAAGACGCCATGCTGCGTTTCCAGGGGATGGTCTATCTTGAGCGCCTGGCCTCGGTAATACAGGATACGTCGCTCTGTGGTCTCGGACAGACGGCGGCCAATCCCGTCCTCAGTACACTGCATTACTTCCGCGATGAATACGAGGCGCATCTCTACGATCGCACGTGTCCCGCAGGCGCCTGCAGCGAACTGCTCACTTACCATATCAATACGGATATCTGCAACGGCTGTGGCGTCTGCGTACGCAAATGTCCGGAGAATGCCATTCTTGGTGAGAAGAAAAAGGCCCATTACATCATCGACGAAAAATGCATTCGCTGCGACCAATGCCGGACGAACTGCAATTTCGATGCGATCTACGTGAACTAGAGCCAGCGAGGATACAATGAATATTACATTAAACGGTCAAACATGCTGGGCAAAACCGGGAGAAACCGTTCTGAACGTCGCCCGCCGCGAGGGAGTCAACATTCCAACGCTCTGCCACATGAGCAATTTTTCGCCGACTGGCTCCTGCCGTATCTGCACGGTGGAGGTGGAGAACGGGAACAGCCTGGTCCCCTCCTGCGCCTATCCTGTCTACGAAAACATGGTCGTACGCACAAATTCTCCCCGCGTCCGTCGCGCACGGAAAACGATTATCGAACTGCTGGTGGCGAATCATCCGCAGGACTGCCTCTTCTGTGTCCGCTCCGGAAATTGCGAATTACAGAAACTCACACAGGAATACGGGGTGCGAACGCATCGCTACCAGGGCGAGCGTCGCCGGGCACGCATCGATATTGCCAGTCCCGCCATCGAACGCGATCCGGAGAAATGCATTCTCTGCGGCCGCTGCGTGCGCATCTGCCACGAATCGCAGCAAGTCGGCGCAATCGATTTCGTGCATCGCGGCTTCAAGAGCAGCGTTGCCCCTGCACTTGAACGCAGTCTCAATACCGTTCCCTGCATCGATTGCGGACAATGCGTCGTCAATTGTCCCGTCGGCGCCCTGACCGAGAAAAGTCATCAGAAGCAGGTCTGGGAAGCCATCAATAATACTGATATGCTGGTCGTCGCCCAGGTCGCTCCGGCCATCCGGGTCGCGCTCGGCGAGGAATTTGGCACGGATGACGGGGCGGTCGTGACAGGGAAAACCGTTTCAGCCCTGCGGCGCATTGGTTTTGACCGCGTATTCGACACCAATTTCAGTGCCGATCTGACCATTATCGAGGAAGCCACAGAACTTATGCACCGTCTTGAAAAAGGCGGGCCGACTCCGATGCTCACATCCTGCAGTCCGGGCTGGGTAAAATACCTCGAGCATTACTATCCCGATCTGCTGAACAATCTCTCTTCATGCAAGTCTCCGCATGAAATGCAAGGTGCTCTGTTGAAAACCTACTACGCGAAAAAAATCGGAGTCGACCCGTCACAAATTTATGTGGTCTCCGTCATGCCCTGCACTGCGAAAAAATACGAAGCGCAGCGACCGGAACTCGGCGGTGAATATCCCGACGTCGACGCCGTCATCACGACACGTGAACTCGCACGGATGATCCGCGCCGCCGGCATCGACTTTCACAAGCTTCCCAACCAGGGATTCGACGACCCGCTGGGCGAGTCCACCGGAGCCGGTGCTATCTTCGGTGCAGCAGGCGGTGTCATGGAAGCAGCCATACGCACAGCCCACTATTACCTGACTGGTGGTACCGACATGAAGTCACTCACCTTCTCGCCAATGCGTGGTCTCGAAGGCGTCAAGCAGGCGGAGGTGACCATCGGAGAGCAGACGCTCAGGGTTGCTGCGGTCAGTGGCCTGACGAATGTCAAGGCGCTGCTCGATGATATCCGTGCCGGAATCTCACCGTTCCATTTCATCGAGGTGATGGCTTGTCCCGGTGGTTGTGTCAACGGTGGGGGACAGCCGCAGCCAGCGACCCCGGAGAAGCTGCTCAAGCGCACCGAAAGTATCTATCAGATCGATCGCGAATCGCCCCGTCGTAACAGTCATCGCAATGAGAGCGTTCAACAACTCTATACCGAGTTTCTCGGAGAGCCGGGTTCGCATTGCGCCCATGAACTGCTGCACACGCATTACGTCGAGCGCGACGAATTCTGATCGTGACACGAATGTTGACATCCTCCTCCACTCTCCCGAATGGCCATGTCCCGTCCTTGTGACGGGACACAGCCAGGGAGAATTGACCTGCGGCAGGAGATGCAGTAGATTTCGGATAATTCAGATTGTTTCACTCTTCACATAAAGGTACAAGTCATGCAGAAGATATTGCTCGTCGACGATGACGTGGATATCATAGAGAACTATCGTGCGGTGCTTGAGCAGGCGGGTTACCAGGTGCGTACGGCGCACGATGGCGCCACCGGCTTCGCGCTGTTCAAAGAGTTTCTCCCCGACATCGCCGTTGTCGACCTCCACATGGAACATTTCGACTCCGGCTTCACGCTCTGCAAGCGGATAAAGGATACACCGGAAGGGCGCGGAATACCGGTCGTCATTTTGACATCGGCCGGGCACGATACCGGCTATCGCTTTTCTACGCAGAGCGAGGAGGAAAAACAGTGGATCAAGGCGGATCACTTTCTCGACAAACCGGTGCCACCGCGTGATCTGCTTCAGTTCCTCCATGAACGCGTGCTCGGACATCACGACGCATAACATTTCCTGAACGACGGGGGCAGGCCGGAATGACAGAGAGAAGGGACACGCAGACCACGTGTCCCTTCTCCCGTTCCTGAATTGCCATGGAAAAGGAAAAGGGTGCGACAGATATCGCACCCTTTCGGAATTCGGAGAAATGAAGCGGAGGGATCGTTACTCGATGCCCATCAGCTCCACAGTGAAGATCAGTGTGGCATTGGGACCGATGTCCTCGCCTGCACCCTGAGGGCCGTAGCCGAGTTCGGAAGGAATATACACTTCCCAGGTCGAACCGACGGGCATGAGTTGCAGCACTTCCGACCAGCCCGAAATGACGCCGGTCACGGGGAAGACAGCGGGCTCGCCTCGATCATATGAGGAATCGAACTGTGTTCCGTCGATAAGTGTACCGCGATAATGCACGCGCACCTGATCGTCGGCTGTGGGTTTGGGCCCCTCACCCATGGTGATGACCTTGTACTGCAGGCCGCTCTCCGTAGTGACCACACCTTCCTTTTTCTCGTTCTCAGCAAGGAATTTTTTGCCCTCCTCTTCGTTGGTGACGCCCTGCGACTGCCGATCTTCCTCGGCCTTTGCCATCATTTCCTGCTGATACGACATCCAGATTTCCTGAGACTGCTCCTCCGTCAACTTTGGCTCCTGCTCCGTAAGCAGATCACGCATTGCTGCAGCGACGACATCGGCATCGACATCGATCTTCTGCATCTTGAAGCTCTGTCCGATGTTGTAACCGATCGCGTAGCTGACACTGTCCTTGCGCGTCTTCAGATCAACGTCCTGCGCATTGTTCTGACAGGAAGTCAGCAGCATCGTGAGAGTGAGAAGTGTGATGAAACGCATAAATACCTATGCTCCTAAGTAATGTATAATGTGTGACAGTAGCTGTGTTGTTCCATTTCAACAAACGTCAGCCGCATTTCGGGAGTCAATTACTTCGTCCGGTATATTCGAATGATTGCGGCAAGACATATAACTTAGGAAAATAACGAAGATCAATGCAAATTAATTTTCGGAACCGAAGCGTAGCCGGCGGTTCCCGGTAAACCGTATTTCTCACTATCCGATGTCCTCGATGCGCAACGAAGGATATACCTATGACGACCGCGTCGGTGCCGATGCGGCGGGAAAGAGCCTCCTGGCGTATTATGCCGGCCGTTACCGCCATTCAACGACGGCACAGTGGCAGGCACATATCTGCGAGGGGCGCATCGAACGGAATGGCAGGGTGGAAAGGAATCCCGTGCAGACGCTGCATGCAGGCGACCGCCTTCGCTGGCATCGCCCGCCATGGGTAGAGCAGGATGTGCCGACCGATATGCCAGTCCTCTGGGAAGGATCCGGCTGTATTGTCCTGCATAAGCCGGAAGGATTGCCTGTTCTTCCGGGCGGTGGTTTTCTCCGGAATACACTGCTGCATATCGCACGGGGTCACTACGGGCCCTCGCTTTCCCCGGTACACCGGCTCGGCCGCGGCACCAGCGGCGCCATACTGTGCTCCCGTACTACCGGTGCCGCCCGTGTCCTTGCAGCAGCGATGCGTGAAGGAAGCATCGGGAAACGGTATCTCGCGCTGGTCGCGGGTTGCGACATGTCCGACGACTTCATCGTCACCACACCCATCGGTCCGGTCCCCTATGCACCTCTCGGAACGATCTACGCAGCGACACCGGAGGGAAAACCTTCGATCAGCTCTTGTCACGTCCTGCAACGCGACGAGAGAGAAAACCGCGCCTTGCTGCAGGTTGACATTCCCACCGGCAGACCGCATCAGATCCGCATACACTGCGCGGCAGCGGGCTATCCGCTGGCCGGTGACCCTCTGTACCAAAAAGGTGGGCTGCCTCTCGACGGGAATGCCGTCCCCGGCGATTGCGGGTATCACCTGCATTCCTGGCAACTCCGCTTTCCCGACCCGGACAATCAGAAGGAACAGTCCGTCGTCGCGCCTCCCCCCCCCTTCCTCGCAGCTCTTCTCCCTCCGGCTTGTTCCGCTTGAAGTCAGGGATTTGAGGAATGAAGGAGTGATGACGTTGTCGTGACGGTCAGGCCGCGCATTCAGAAGGGGCAGGGGTTTGCCGGGGCAGCAGATCTGTCGGGACAAAGACTGGCTACGATCAAGCATAGATCAGGTCAAGCAGGGGTGATCGCGATTTTTTCTTGATACTGAGCTATAGGATATGTAACATAGCGGAATCGATTAGTGTGTGATAATCACACAGGGATTCCGGTCAGGGGCGAGTCGATAATGAGAGTGTGTCCATGTCCTCGCCGCAAGACTGTGAATTTGTTTGTCAAAGGATGTCTGAATGTGAATATCCATTTTATCGGGAGCCGGTGATGACTTCGAATCTTGATCCGCGGGTATTGTATCGCCTGCCATGGAATTTTTCCGATAACGCGATTTCCTGGCTGGAACCAACCTCGATGTGTAATCTTTATTGTGACGGTTGTTACCGTGAAAACCGCACGGGATCGCACAAATCACTTCACGAAGTGCAACATGAGCTTGATGTGTTTGAACGTCTGCGGAAGTGCGACAGCGTCTCCATTGCCGGTGGAGAACCGCTGACACACCCGGAGATCGTCGAAATCGTCGCCATGGTGCGACGCAAGGGTTGGAAACCTGTCATCAATACCAATGGAGCGCTGCTGACACCCGAGCTGCTCCGGGCGTTGAAAAAAGCCGGGGTGGCGGGATTCACCTTCCACATCGACAGCGGTCAGAACCGGCCGGGATGGAAGGATAAAAATGAAGCGGAATTGAACGTCCTCCGACAACAGCTTGCGGATTTGCTTCATACCGCGGGAGGAATGACCTGTTCCTTCAACGCCACTGTCTATCCTGAAACACTCACTGAGGTCCCCACCATCCTGCAATGGGCCCAGCAGAATATCGACCGTGTCCATGTCGTGGTCTTCATCAACTACCGTATGGCGATACTCGGCAAGGATTTTGATTTCTATATCGGTGATGAACAGGTGCGTTTTGATGATATGATGTATTCGAAAAAGGATGACCACCGGCGGACGGACATCACATCCCCCGAGGTTGTTGAAACCATCCGGACCGTGTATCCGGATTTCATGCCCAGCGCCTACCTCAACGGGACTGAGCGCAGTAATGCGTTCAAATGGCTGATGACCGGACGAATGGGAAACCGGCACAAGATATTCGGGTATACGGGGCCGAAGTTCATGGAGCTGGTCCAGACATGGAATCATTTTACCAAAGGCAGTTACCTGGCCTACGCGCCGCCCGCCTTGCAGCGGCGCGGCCGACTGTATTTTCTGCTCGCTCCGATTGATCGTGGGCTGCGAAGGATCATGACGTCCTATCTCGGATCGCTGCTGACCGGCCCCCGTGCGTTTTTCTCGCGCCTGCATTTCCAATCAATCATGATCATTCAACCGGCCGACGTGCAGAAGGACGGCCGTATCGACATGTGTGATGGCTGTCCGGACATCACTGTGTGGAATGACGAACTCGTCTGGAGCTGCAGAATGGAAGAGCAGATGCGCTGGGGTGGCAATATGCGCATGGTTCCGCACAAGGAGAACACCGAAACCGTCTGAGCAGCGTGGCTCCGGTCTCCCGATATTTGACGCATCTCTCCGGAGCGTGTATTTTGTTCGCTTTGCGAACGCGAAAACGAGACGAGTATATGAGCGAACAGTTGGACAGTGCGGCCTATTATCACATCGCCTATCGTCCGCATTCAATAATGAATCCGCTGGATGAGAGGCGCCTCCTCATGATGGCCGCGCAATGCGAGCTCCGTGAGGATTCACGTATTCTCGATGTAGGCAGCGGGAATGGTTGGAGTGTGCTGCAGATCACCAGGGAATGGAATTGCTACAGCACGCAGGTGGACGTTTCGGAACAATGGACGCAGCAGGCACGGGAGCTGTTTGACGAATACGGCCTCAGTGACCGCACGGAAATTCATTGCATGGATGTGCGGCAATTCCATATTGAGGATGACTCGTTTGATCTGGTGCTCTGTCTTGGGACCGCCCCGCTGTACGGTGGCTTCGAGGGAGCGCTCCGTACTCTCGCGGGCTGTGTCAAACCCGACGGCTATGTGATCATCGGCGAACCGAGCATGCGGCATCCGTTGCCCAAACGCTATGCGCAATATCTCGCGATGTTACGGTGGGATGTGCTGGGGGAACGGGAACTGATGCACATCATCGATCGCAGCGGCTTCGAGCTGCTGTGGAATTTGCGAAGTACACGTGACGAGTGGGATATCTACATGAGCAAACAATGGAAGGCCGTCAGCGATCATGCCCGCCTGTATCCCGAAGATGAGGAGGCACATGAGTTTCTCGACTGGGTGCGTGATGAACAGGAAGTCTATCTCCGCTATCAGAGACATTGGGTGGATTGGAATGTCATGCTTCTGCGCGCAATCTGAAAGCCAGCCGGCATGGTCACCGGTCGCCATGACGGGACGTCGCAAGCCTTCCGCAAGACGACGTGCCCGGACTCTGCCTCAGTGGAGCTCTCTTCTCTGCCTGCTGCTCTTTGTGCCCACGGATGTTCCTGCCGGTATCTTTCCGGATTCCATTTACAACTGGAAGAAAAGCAGCGAAGCATTGATTTCACCCGAAGGTTGGGACAACGCATACGGCGATCTTGCCGAGCTGTTCCGTGCGTATGCATCGGTGAGGCTGCGGACTGTCACGTATACGGAAGACGGAAGAGTTGCACGTATCGACGTCGTGGAACTTCCCAGTCGCGAACGTGCCTTCGGGGTCTTCGCTGCCGCCTCCGGGACGGCGGATGCGCATGGCATCATCGGTGATGCCTTTGCGCAGGAGCGCGGTGCCGTACATGTAAATTTCGGTCCCTTTTACTTCCGCGTCCTCTCGCTGGAACGCCGTCCCACAATTCCGCCCGACCGGGCGCTCGTCGAGCGGACGAAGCGTATCCTGTTCTCACGCGCTGATTGTTTCGGGAGCGATTTCCCGTTGCCATCAGAAGGTCGCCGACTCGGGTCGGAACGTTATTTTGCCCCGGATATACGGGCCTGGCGTACGATGCAGGATTTGGAGATCGAGGAGTTTCTGCCGATGTTCGGGACGCGTGCGGCCTATGCGGCGGAATATGAATTGCACGCCGTGGGGATTCGCCGCGGAGTGTACATGTTTCCCTTTCGTCAGAAAGAAGCGGCTGCGGTGTTTACAGCCGAGCTCGTGCAACAGCTTGAGCAGCGTATGGGAAGTCGCGATGGTGACTGTGTTCTGCCTTCTTTCACTCATCAGCGGAAACGGCGGGTGATTGCAGCCGATGCCTCCCGGGTGTTTCTGATCGTTACCGATGACGGTGATGACGGATGCTGTTCCTGGGCCCGGTCGCTTCTTCGACGGTAAGGCCCGGCATCTGTCCTTTCCGTCTGACGAGAGTGTGCGAAACCGGCATGCTGTTGATGCCGGACGGATATGACTCGCTGATTGCGGGTAAGGACGGCAGGTGATTTGAACAATGAGAAATGGATATGAAGACATGGTGTTGAAACACTGGCGGGTTCTCATGGCGATCGGCGTCCTTTTCGCGGCGCAGGTGCACGCTGAGGCGCAGGTGCGATATGGAGC
>JAGTUW010000101.1 GCA_018224345.1 Bacteroidota bacterium | reverse complement strand
TTCGACCGCATGTACGCACAGAACGTCAAGACGCTGCCCGCATACTACGAGGCCATCGATGCCGGGCAGCTCGCCACCCATGTCGGCTTCCGTCTCAGTGACGACGACCTGATCCGTCGCGACGTCATCATGACGCTGATGTGCGATTTCGAACTCGATAAACGAGCCATCGAAAAAAAATGGCATATCGTCTTCGACGATTATTTTCATGATGTGGAAGAACGATTGCGGGAACTCATCGACGACGATCTTGTTTCTGTTACAGATGAACGCATCACCGTCAACGGCATGGGCATTCTGGTCATACGCAATGCCGCCATGGCATTCGATGCGTATCTGCCGAAGCAAATGGAAAAACCAATTTTCAGCAAAACGGTCTGAATAATGGGAACACAGCCGGAGCGCGCCATGAACAATCTCGGAGTCGTCCTGCTCAATATGGGCGGACCGACGTCCCTCGACTCGGTACGACCGTTTCTGGAAAACCTTTTTCTCGACAGGGAAATCATTTCTTTCGGTCCTGTCGAATTTGCGCGTACACCGCTCGCGAAATTCATCGCGAAACGCCGTGCGGAGAAGGTCCGGGAAAACTATCGCATGATTGGCGGAAAGTCACCCATTGCCGAACTCTCCCGCGCCCAGGCCGATGCCTTGCACACACGTCTCGCACATCACTATGGCCAGGACCTGCCGATACGTGTGGAAGTGGGGTTCAGTTACTGGCATCCTTTCATAGCCGAGGCATTGGAGAATCTGCGGCGCGACGGATTTACGAATGTCTTCCTCATGCCGCTGTACCCGCATTACTCGAAAACGACCACGGGCTCCTGTTTCAAGACCTGGCGCGATCTGCATCGCCGGCACGGCAACCGTCTGTTCCGCGTACAGAGCGTCAAGGCTTACCCGCTCGAGGCCGATTTCATCGATGCCATCAACGAGCGCATCGACGAGGGATTGCAGCGCTTCCCCGAAGAGCGGCGCGGACAGGTCCATCTCCTCTTCAGTGCGCACGGCACGCCGGTCAGTCTCGTCGAAGAGGGCGACCCCTACTCCCATCAGATCCGTACCACCATGGATGAAATCATGCGCAGGCGCGGCCATGATCTCCCGCATCATCTGAGTTTTCAGAGCAAGGTGGGGCCGGCGAAGTGGCTGACGCCCGATACGGTGGACAAGACAAAGGAACTCGCTGCCAGCGGTGTGCGGGATCTGCTGGTGATTCCCATCGCCTTCGTCACCGATCATATCGAAACACTGCATGAACTGGGCATCGAGTTGCGCGAAGAGGCCGAGGAGGCAGGCATCGAGCATTTCCATGTCATGCCGGCATTGAATTCCTCCGAGAGATACATCAACGCGCTCGCTGTACAGATCATCCGGCGCATGGAGCGACGGGCCGCACTCGCGTCCCGCTCCGTCATTTCCTGACACGGCAGGGGAACGCATGCACACACAGGACTATTACGACATCGTCATCATCGGGGCGGGCATTTCCGGTCTCACCTGCGCCTGGCGCCTCCGACAGTCAGGACACAGTGTTCTCCTCCTTGAGAAAGCCGATCGTTACGGTGGCGCCATACAAAGCGCCCGTCAGGGAGAATGGCTGATCGAAGCCGGACCGAACAGCACACTGGAAACCACACCGTTGCTGACAGAGTTGATACGGGATGCCGGGGTGGAGGAGCAGAAACTGTACGCAGACGAGGCCTCGAAGAACCGTTACATTCTGCGCGACGGTAGATTGCAGTCCCTGCCCATGACGCCGCCCGCCTTTCTCACTACGCGACTCTTTTCCCTGACGGCCAAGCTGGCCCTGTTTGCCGAGCCCTTCATCTCCCCCTCACCGCCGGATGCGCAGGAGTCCGTCGCGGACTTTGTCCGCCGCCGCCTAGGAAATGAATTTCTCGATTACGCCATCAATCCTTTCGTCGCCGGTGTGTACGCGGGAGATCCGGAATTGCTGAGCGTACGCGCGGCCTTTCCCAAACTCTTCGAACTCGAGCAGAAATACGGGAGTCTCATCAAAGGACAGATCCAGGGTGCCCGGGAACGCAAACGACGCAACGAAGAGAGCAAACAATCCGCTCGCATGTTTTCCTTTCTCGACGGCATGCAGACCCTGACCGATGCGCTCGCCGGCGCGATACCGGAGAAACTCCATTCCGTCGACGTGCACACGCTCTCGCGGAGTGACGGCGCGGACGAAAGCGCGCACGGCGTCGCACAGCCCGCAGCCACACACCGCGAGACCGGTTCCGTGGAAGGAAGCGAAGCCGTGCCCACGGGCGAAACCGGTACACACGGACGCAAATCCGGACTCAAGCGCTATGCGATCGGTTTTTCGCATGACGGTCGCGAGCATGTTGTCTCCGCGTCACATGTCATTATCGCCACGCCGACCGCAGCGGCTGCCCGTCTGACACATGAAATTGCGCCGGAGCTCGGCAGCGTATTCAGTGATATCCCGTATCCACCGGTGGCGGAGGTCATCACCGGTTTTACACCGACACCGGAGATGCATCCGCTCGATGGTTTCGGTTTTCTGATACCGAAAGTCGAGAAGCGTCGCATACTCGGAACGATATTCTCCAGTACAATTTTCCGCAGGCGTGCTCCCGAAGGCCGTGTTCATCTGACCACGTTCGTCGGCGGCATGCGGCAACCGGAACTCGCACGCGGATCCCACGAAGAGATTGCCCGCATCGTGCTCGACGAACAGCATGCGCTGCTGGGAACTCCCACCACACCCGATTTCATTCATGTCACCAGTTGGGAACACGCCATCCCGCAGTACGTGCACGGACACAGCGAGCGCATGCGCATCATCGACTCCGTCGAAGCCGCCCATCCCGGCCTGCATTTCTGCGCCAACTATCGCGGCGGCATCTCCGTCGGCGACTGCGTCAAGGCGGCACACGCCCTCGTCGAACGCATCGACCGATAACCCGATCCATTGATTTACAATGTCATTTCGCGATGATTCGCATTCGGAGTGCCGCAGAAAAGGGCGGCTTGCGAACCGCCTCTACGACGTGGCAACAGGGGCCCCCACCGAGCAGTGCCATTTTCGCAATTCACATTTTTGTAATCGCTGATTGTATTCGATTTTTCTTGACACCACTGCAGAGAATCGCTATATTTCGTCCGCGAGTCCACGTCTGAGCAATACACCGTGTCGATGAGAACCAAAGATGGTGCTACCGCATCGTCACAGGTCCGTTTCCGGACCGGAACAACGCACCTGTGCGATGAATTCCATCATACATCACTGGAGGAGATTATGCCTCATTCATCAACTGGGCTGACGCTATCGACGGAGAACCGGAGAACCGGAGAACCGGAGAACCGGAGAACCGGAGAACCGGAGAACCGGAGAAAGGTAACCGCCCGACATACGCCTGTCAAGGCGGAAGCATACCCCGCACAGGCCTGCCAACCTTCCGACTGATTTTATCAATCTTTCTTTTCCTTTTCATCATGATGCAATCTGCTCCTGCACAGGACAGTCTCGATGTTCCCGGTATGGCCATGGTCATTGTGGATGCCGATCTGGCTATGTACTACATCGAGATCTGCACGGACACGCTCAATTTGTCGGCACAGGCGGAAATCGAATTCGACTGGCTGAAAGGGACTGGTGTGCAATTTCTTGAGCGAATGAAACAATACGAGAGCGAGTTACTCGCAGGCTATTTCATTGTCCGATTCGACTCGCTGGTCGTCGTCGATACGATAACGAGCAGGCTTCTGACGCATCCGCAGATCGAACGCGCATCGAAGGTCCATCGCGTGTCCGATCAATTTTATGGATATACTTATGCGAACGCTTCGCATTATATTGACGATCCGGCCTTCGGAACAAATCTCGCATGGTTCGCACATACTCCCGAGCCATACGTCGATAAGGACATGAGCCTTGTCGAGGCATGGGAATTCACGTTTTCGGACTCCACCGTTTCCACGATTGTGCTGGCGGGCATGTGGGGTGTTCACGAAGATTATTTGGATTCAACCTTCTGGCACGAGTTCGGTGATCAGATTATAGATGGGTGGGACAGACACTCGCACCTGGACTATTTTGCGCCCTATGTTAGTGGTTTTGGTGGTCAGGACCATGCGCATACAGCCATGCGCATCATTGCCGCAGCCCACGACACAACAACCGGAGGGACTCTCGGATTCGCTCCGTATTCCAGACTGATCCCGTACGATTGCCTGAATACCGCAGATTTCGAGGATGCAGTGGCAATGGGGCACAAATATGGTGCGAGCGTTTTCCTCATATCGAGGGGACTGTACAACACAGCGGAGTGGCATTCCGCGCTGGGGAATGCCCTGGATCACGGGATTCTTCCGATCATCGCCGCAGGAAATTACAGTCCAATCGATGGTGGGTATGAGATTACGGACAACACCACAGCCTGGCGGTGGAACACGCTGAATGTCGCAGGAAATGTCGGTACTCACAAGGGCAGCAAATCGAAATTCGGTCCCTATCACAAAGTCCATCTTTCCTCGGCCGGGGGAGTCGGTGCAACCTCCGATGCCGCAGCGACGGCCGCGGGTGTCGCCGCGCTAGTCAAATCGATCTATCCGGATCTGACCGCAGAAGAGTTGCGACAGAAGCTACTTGCTTCCTGCGATCCCATGCATGATGAACTGTGGCATCCCGATACAGCGATGACACAACTGGGCACCGGACGCCTCAATGCCTACCGGGCGATCGCACAACACAAGTCAGGCGTGATAACGCAGGATGAGGTCTGGTCCGGTCCTCTCTATATACCCGAGGACGTCATCATCAAACCGGGTGTGACGGTAACAATAGATCTCACACCAGTCGGGAATTGCGATAATCGTACGCATGTTCGGTTCGGCAGCCTGAGTCGTACACAACCACCTGCCCTGATCTGGCCAAACATCATCGTCGAAGGAACCCTGATTGTACAGGGCGAGGAGAACAACAGGATTCTCTTCAGTCGTCTTCAACGGAATATCCAGACCAGCGACGGTTGGATAGGACAGTGGGGTGGAATCGAAGTCAGGTACGGGGGAAAACTGGAAATGAATCATGCCTTGCTTGAGTTCACGCGCAAGGGGATTGTCGTTTTCAGTGACGACGTACTGATAGAGAACACGCAGATCGAGAATACCTGGTCGCATGCCGGTATCACCTTCCAGATCTATACACCGACTCCCGGTTTGACACCCACCGTACGCAACTGCGAGATCAGCAGCAAGGCGAACAAGCGTGTGGGCATTGCCGTGTGGCGCGGAACACCTCTGATTGAAAACTGCACGTTGCACTCCCTGGATGTCGGTATTCACTACTATAGTTGGTTTGCACGAGGAGAATGCAGGGAGAACAACATTTTCGATACTCGCCGGCACGGCATTCTCTGCGTCGAAGACCCCCGTCCACTCGTGATCGGAAACACGATTTACCGGAATGAGGGGAACGGGATATCCCTCTTCGTCAACAGGCAGTTTCCTTTGATCGTGGACAATATCATCGAGGACAATGGCCGCGCGGGTCTGCGTGAATCTCCCTTCCAGCGGACCGGGGACGGAATTTCGCTGTCCCGCGCGACCGCGCGCCTGAAAGGAAACCAGATTGTCGACAATAACTGTGGAGTTCGACTCGAAGCCTTCAGCACGGTCAACGGTGGAGACGGTATCACCGGCCTCGGCGGCACGGAGGCCGCCAATTACTTCGAAAACAATGACATCAGTATCCGTGCGAACGATCACAGCATGAGCAAGTTGGGTTTTCGTTCGGATTGGCAACAGTACGGTCACAATAATATATCGACAGTGGATCCCGCCAGCGGGCTTCATGTGTACTCGAACAACATGTCGGTATTGTGGGTTCAATGCAACACCTGGGATCCTGATGATGCAATCTATTTCGATGATAATTCCGGTGGTGGTGAAATTTACCGATTCCCGGATTACTCGGACTGCACTCCGCCGACATATCAATACCCGGACAGCGAATTCCAGGCTGCAGTAGCCGAACTCGATGCCGGCCATGCCGATCAGGCCCTACTCATATACGATCTACTGGCAAGAACCGCCGACGAGGCCGTCATATCACGCGCACTCTCCGGAATTATAGGAGTCTTCCTGGCCGATTCACTGCTGCAATACGCATCGACAGTGGATTCACTGCTGACGGATTATGCGCTACTGCATCAGAATGCCTCTATGGATCTTCGGGGCAACATCACGTACAGCCAGGGAATCGTCTCCACGGTTCGCGGGAATAACCTGCTCGCGGATTCACTGCTCAGGTTTGCCGACGGGGCGATGCCCGATCAGACCCAGGCACGGAACAACATGACACAGCTTCTGTATCTGCATCTGTACCGCAATGGCGACCAGACCGAGGGGCAGAATCTCCTCAACGATATTGAAAATCGTTTCATCGGTGATTCACTCATCGCGACAGCCCGTGACATGTACCGCTACTATGTCGATATCGAAAACGGGAGCTATATTGTAAAGCAGACACAAAACGATCCGCCTGCCGACGGGATCGCTTCAGTTCCGTCCCGGGCATTCGCGCTGCATGCGAACTATCCGAATCCCTTCAATCGCATGACGACGATTCGCTATACTATTCACGAAGAAACGGATGTCCATCTGATTCTGACGGACATACTCGGCCGCAGAATCCGCGATCTGCGTCGCTCATATCACCTTCCAGGTATGTATGAATTTCAGCTCGATATGCGTGATCTGCGTCCCGGTTTGTATTTCTGCACAATGCGGGCGGCGACTCATGTGCAGAGTATCAACCTGGTACTGGTCAGATAATCACGACGTAGCGACGGGAGACCAGGCGTGTTGCATGCGTCTCCCGTCGCTCCCTGTTTTTGCTATCGAAGAAGAGAACATTCACGATGCGATCACTGTATTACTGTTCCCTGTTGTTCACCCTGTTGTTGCCCTGGACGCTTCATGCCCAGCGGGAAGCCGATCACTGGTTTTTCGGTGAGTGGCGGGGTCTGTATTTCGGCAACGGAGCACCGGAAGTCATTCCAGATACGACATATACAAATCTTGAGGGAGGCAGCGCACTCTCGACACCGGGAGGCGATCTTCAACTCTACAGCGATGGCATGGTGGTCTGGGATAGAAATGGCAAGCGATTCCCGAACGGGCAGGATCTCATCAGCAACTATTCAATGACAAATGCGGCACTGTGCGTGCCACGCCCGGGTTCGGATCGCTTTGTCTATATCATTACCACATATTCTTCCCTGACGCCACTTGCCGGACTCCGATACTCGCTTGCTGATCTGCGTTTCGGTGATGGATATGGAATTATTTCCCGAAAAAATATCCCGCTCATGACAGGGAACGGAGTGAGTGAAGGTGTGACAGCAGTACATCACGCCAATGGCCGCGACATCTGGCTCATCGCCCCAAGGTTGGGTACAATATACTACCATGCCTGGTTACTGACGGACAATGGATTTGTGAATGATCCTGTAACATCCACGTTGAAGCGTCCAACGGAACACACGATTGATTTTCGTGGGGAGATCAAAACCTCGTTCGATGGTTCGAAAGTCGCTATGGTCCGTTATGGATCAAACGAGATTGATCTGCTACGCTTCAATAATGTAACGGGGGCACTATCCAACCAGGAAACAATTCCGCTCCCACGTCTCGCATCGTCATATATCCATCATGGTGGCCTGAACACTCAGAGCCCGTACGGTCTGGAGTTCTCTCTGGATGGGAAAAAGATTTATGTCAGTACGTTGAATACGGGCGTCACCAGCTATCTTTTCCAGATAACCATAGACGACGATGAGGCTGTCCCTGATACTCGATATGAAGTCAACGTTATTGACTCGATCCCCGCCAGGCTGCCGTATCATGGTTTTGGACTTCTCCAGATGGCCCCCGATCGCAGGATTTATATTGCCATGTTCAACCACAGTGATTCTCTGGGAGTCATCAATAACCCTGATGCCGTCGGCCCAGCTTGCGGATTCGAAGCGAAACGTTTCCCTTTTCCCCAACAGGATGAAAATCAATCGATTATCGGCAAAGTGGGTCTCCCCGGATTCGTACAGAGTTTTTTCAATCCGCTTCGTTTTTCCACTGAATCCTTTTGCCTCGGCTCCGGGACCATCTTCCGCGCCTCCCGGATGCGGGACAATGATTCGGTCCGCTGGCACTTCGACGACATCGCATCGGGCCGGGCAAATACCGATACCGGAGCGGTGGCCGTTCATCGCTTTTCCCTGCCCGGAGATTACAATGTCAGCGCCATCCTGTTTGCGGACGGCAGGGCCGATACCGTGCGACAACTCGTTCGCATCTACGATGCGCCTGTGGTCCGGGCAAGCGCCGGGGATACAGCTCTCTGTCCCGGTACCTCGACACGGCTCCTCTCTGCGATTGCCTCCGGACGTGCGCCCTATCTGGTCGAATGGTACCCCCCGGAATATCTCGACGATGCCATGTCGCCGTCACCGGTGGCCTCACCACCGGTATCGACAACCTTCCATGTCCGCATCCTGGACGACAATGGCTGCGTGGCAGAAGACAGTGTACGCATTCATGTACGTACACCTCTCACGCTGACCGCAATGCGTGACACTGTCCTGTGCGGCGGCGGAACCCTGCGCATCGGTGGCAGTATCTCGGGAGGCCTTCCCCCGTATCAATTCTCATGGAGCCCCGGAGAATCACTCGACAATGCGTCCGCGGCAACACCGCTCGCTACCCCGTCGAAATCTACGACCTACCACCTGCTGATCACGGACGCCGCAGGCTGCATACTTCGCGACAGCGTCCGCGTGACGGTGCGCGAGGCTCCCGTCCTGACAGCCCTCCCTTACTACAGGGTATGTGCCGGCGACTCCATCCCGTTGGCCGTCCTGGTCGATAATGAGACCGAGCCGCTCCTGGTGGAATGGATACCGGACCGCGGACTGAGTGACGCACGCAGTCTCACCCCTGTCTGCCGTCCATCGGAAACCACGCGATACCTCTGCCGGGTGACTGCGGCCAACGGTTGCGACGCCACTGTGGAAATCGACGTCATCGTCCCCCCTCCATTGAACCCGGTGATACGCGGGGATACAATGCTCTGTCCCGGGGCCGGCACGCGACTCGCCGTATCGGATGAACATGCCGCATATCTGTGGTCGACGGGTGATCGTACGCCTGCTATCACTGTAACCGCAGCAGGGACCTACTCTGTCACGGTACATGACGATGACGGTTGTGCGGGTACGGCCTCAGTACGCGTCGGCACGTATCCTGATGCACAGTTACGGATCAGTGGGCCCGAAGAATTCCATGAAGGCGAGGAAGTCATACTCGATGCAGGCGAGGGCTTCCACTCGTATGCCTGGTCGACGGGTGAGAATGGGCGCACATTGGTAGCAGGAGCACCTGGTACATATCGCGTCGAGGTTATCGACTCGAACGGTTGCCGGTGGAGCGCAACGCATGTCCTGCAAATGAAGGCACGGCCCCACGCCGTCTTCGCCCTATCCGACATCGAAGCCGCCCCCGGTGACACCATCGAGATAGAATTGCGCCTGATCGATGCCCTGCATCTTGAGGATTTTGCCTCGCTGTATATCGAAGGCGAGCTGCGCTTCCACCGCAGTGTGCTCTATCCCCTGCATGCTTCTTTCCACGATGCGGGAAACGAGCGTCGGGTCACCGTCTCCGCCCGCTCTGTGCCCGGAGAGGACGCCCCGCTGTTCCGCCTGCCCTGCATGGTCCTGCTCGGCGCAGTCGAGGAGACGGCGTTGACGCTACACGGATACAATCTGGAGCCCTCGGTAATTTCGGGAGAGGTAATCAACGGTCGCCTGCGCGTCACCATCTGTCGCGAAGGTGGACCACGTCTCTTCCGTGACGACGCTCTGCTGCGGCTCGGACAGAATCATCCGAATCCCTGTAACGGAACGACGGTCATACGGTTTACAACCATCGAAGCGGCCCCCACGCGTCTTGATGTTTTCGATATCTACGGCCGGCTTGTGGCAACGCTCACCGACGGATTGCTTGCGCCCGGCACCCACAGCGTGCACTTCGATGTAACGGGACTCCCTTCCGGGCAGTACCATTACGTGCTTCGCACACCGACAGCTATCGCGCACAGAACAATGACAGTCCTGAAGTAACAACCTCCGGTGGCATCCTCCCCTCTGTACCCCCAACCTCATTCCCTCCGTAACCCTTAATTCTTGACCTCCCCTCCCTTCCCTACTTCCGGAAAATAGCGTAAGTTTGAAACATACACGAGATTCTTCCACTGACCAGCGACAAAGGCCATGCAGACTGAAGAAACGATTTACACCCCGTACACCGAATTCATCCGTACACGCAGAACACGTATGACCGAGGGGCTGCGTGCCATGGTGCGGGAGACTGTGCTGACACCGAAGGATTTCATCTACCCGCTGTTCGTCGTTCCGGGCAAGGGCATCCGAAAAGAAGTCGTTTCCATGCCCGGCGTGTTCAATCTTTCTGTCGACGAAGTCATCAAGGAATGCCGCGAAGTCTATAAACTCGGTATCCCCGCAGTCATCCTTTTCGGCATCCCGACACAGAAGGATGAAGTCGGGTCCGAAGCCTGGGATCCCGACGGCGTGGTGCAGCAGGCCGTGCGTCGCCTGAAGAAGGCCCTGCCGAAGCTCGTGGTCATCACCGACGTCTGCATGTGCGAATATACCTCGCACGGTCACTGCGGCATCGTGCGCGGAGAGGAAATCGTCAATGACGCAACACTGGAACTGCTCGCGAAAGAGGCCCTTTCTCATGCCGAAGCGGGAGCGGATATCGTGGCGCCGTCGGATATGATGGACGGCCGCGTAGCAGTCATCCGCGCCACACTCGACGATTACGGCTTCACGAACCTGCCGATTCTCTCCTACGCCGCGAAATACTCCTCGGGCTACTACGGCCCCTTCCGTGATGCCGCCGACTCCGCACCCGCCTTCGGCGACCGCCGCTCGCATCAGATGGATCCGGCCAACGCCGACGAAGCGCTGCGCGAAGTGGCCATCGATATCGAGGAAGGCGCCGACATCGTGATGGTCAAACCCGCCGGACCCTATCTCGACATCATCCGTCGCGTCAAGGATGAGTTCGGCATGCCCACCGCCGCCTACCAGGTCAGCGGTGAATATGCGATGATCAAGGCCGGAGCAGCGAAGGGCTGGATCGATCACGACCGCGTGATGATGGAATCACTGCTCGGGATCAAACGCGCCGGCGCGGATATGATTCTGACCTATTTCGCGAAGGAAGCGACCCGGCTGCTGAAATAACTGCGCCACGGGTGGGCACTGTGCAGCTGTACGCATCTCGCGCCGGCACTCACCCTGCGCAGACGCTAGCGGGAAACTGCTCCCCACACGCGACAGACACACTCTGTGTTCATTGTCAAACAGCGGCATCCGGATGGAAGGAGAGCGAACAGGTCTTGTCCGTGAATCGCCACGGCAACGGGAATGAAGAATGTGAACAGGTAACAAGGAGAGGAAACAATGTCTCAAGCCCTGCCCATACTGACACAGGAGGAAGTCCGTGTCCTGGGTGCGTTGATTGAAAAAAGTCAGTCGACTCCGGAATATTATCCGATGACGCTCAATGCTCTGGTCAACGCCTGTAATCAGAAATCGAGTCGCGATCCCGTCGTCAGCTACGATGAAGACATCGTGGAAGACACATTGACAGAGCTCCGCGGGAAAGGACTCGTCGCCTTCGCTTCCGGTACCGGACGCACGCTCAAGTACATGCATCGCGCGGGACAGAACGGACTCGGCCTCTCCCCGGCTCAGGCCACGGCATTGAGCATCCTTATGCTCCGTGGGCCGCAGACCACAGGCGAAATCCGGGCACGCGCCGGAAAGCAATTCAACTTCCCTACCATGGAAGTCGCGCAACAGACAGTGGACAGCCTGCTGCAGCACGATCAACCCTATATCGAGGAATCGCCGCGTGCTATCGGTCAGAAGGAAATACGCTACAGGCACAAATTCTATATCTATGAAGACAGCACGGAGAGTGACGATACAATGCAGGAGGCGGGACACTCGCTGCGCAAGGATATCGCCGGGATAAAAGAAACTCTGCGACTGCTGCAAAAAGAAATGAATAATCTGAGAAATATCGTCACCGGACTCCAGGGCGATGTGATGGTGATGAAAGAAGATCTGTATCCGGAGGAGAAATCGAATGAATAAAAGTACCACACTGTTCGACGACGCACTGTCACTGCTGCCGGGCGGCGTCAATTCACCGGTGCGCGCATTCCGCGCCGTCGGAGGGAGCCCCGTATTCATGGAGTCCGCAGCGGGCTCGAAACTCCGCGACGTCGATGGCAATGAATACATCGACTATATCGGCAGTTGGGGTCCCTTCATTCTCGGTCATTCACACCCCCGTGTTGTCGCCGCCCTGCATGCCCAACTCGACAAGGCCACGAGTTTCGGTGCACCGACAGAGCTGGAAAACCTGCTCGCAGCAAAAATTATCGACATGGTGCCGGGAATTGAGATGGTCCGCATGGTCAATTCCGGGACCGAAGCGACACTCTCCGCGATTCGCCTCGCCCGCGCATTCACCAGACGGGAAAAAATTCTCAAGTTCGAAGGATGCTATCACGGACATGGCGATTCCTTCCTGATAAAAGCAGGGTCGGGTGTGGCGACGCTCGGCCTCCCGGATTCCCCGGGCGTGACCTCTTCCACGGCAGAAGACACGCTGACCGCGCGCTTCAATGATATCGACTCGGTCGAGGAAATGGTCAAAGCCTTCCCCGACCGCATCGCCTGTATCATACTCGAACCGGTCGTCGGCAATATGGGCTGCGTCCCGCCGGACGAGGGCTTTCTCGAGGCCTTGCGCGCGCTGTGTACACGTGAAGGTATCCTGCTGCTCTTCGATGAAGTCATGACCGGTTTCCGCGTCGCTCCCGGCGGAGCGCAACAACGCTACAACGTCACGCCGGATCTGACCACGCTGGGCAAAATCATCGGTGGCGGACTCCCCGTCGGCGCGTATGGCGGACGCCGGGACATCATGGAAATGATCGCACCCGCCGGCCCGGTGTACCAGGCCGGAACGCTGTCCGGCAATCCGCTCGCAATGACTGCCGGACTCGAAACCCTTCGCCTTCTTTCCGGGGACGATGGGCTGTACCCGCTTCTCGAACGCCAGGCCGCCCGACTCGCCGACGGCATTCGCGGCAACCTCGACGAACTCGGCCTCCCGTATGTCAGCAATCGCGTCGGCTCCATGTTGACCCTGTTCTTCACCGACAAGCCCGTTCACAGCTGGGATGAAGCGAAAACCTGCGATACGGAACTCTATGCACGCTACTTCACGGAAATGCTCAAGCGCGGCATCTATCTCGCACCCGCGCAATTCGAAGCCGCCTTTCTCTCCATCATGCATGACGATGACGACATAGACCGTACGATCGAAGCCAATCGTGAGAGTCTGCGTGCAATTGTGAAATAACAACGAGAGCGAAAACCGATGGCAGAGTACACAGGCGATATACTTGCGGCCTTCCGTCCCTTCGAGGAAAAAATGCGTACGGCGGATATCCATCCGTTGGTGATCAACATGTTCAAACGTAATTATCTGCAGTTGCGCAGCGGCGCGACCGGAGCGATTACACGCGCTCAGATCGATGCAGTCGATGCGGTTACCGATGCCGAAGACCTGCAGGGATACGGTGCACGGGGAAGCGCTGCTCTCGGACAGACGGTCGTCATCAAACTCAATGGCGGGCTCGGAACCAGCATGGGACTCGACCGCGCGAAAAGTCTCCTGCCGCTGCGGGGCGACCTCCGTTTCATCGACATCATCGCGCGACAGATTCTGCGACAGGAGGAAGTGCACGGGCTGTACACTCCGCTGCTGCTCATGAACAGTGAATATACACAGGACGACAGTCTCGCCGCCCTCGCAGATTATCCATCGCTCAAACGTGACCTCCCCCTTGATTTCCTGCAGCACCGCGTCCCGAAAGTCCTGGCCGACAATCTCGCTCCGGCACGAAGCGAAGAGGACCCGGCATTGGAGTGGTGCCCACCCGGTCACGGTGACATCTATACGGCATTGCATACCTCGGGGCTGCTCAATACCCTGCTGGATGCGGGGATGAAGTACGCGTTCATCAGCAATGCCGACAATCTCGGCGCCCTTGTGGACACGGAGATACTCGGGTACTTCTCCGCGAAAGACATTCCCTTCATGATGGAAGTGGCAGACAGAACGCCCGCCGATCGCAAAGGGGGACATCTCGCACGGTTGAAAGACGGCCGGCTGACACTGCGGGAATCGGCGCAATGTCCGGAAGAGGAAACGGACGACTTCCAGGACATCACGCTGTACCGCTATTTCAATACCAACAGTCTGTGGATCAATCTTCCTGCCTTGCGCGACATGATCGACCGTTATGACGGACTCCTGCCGCTGCCTCTGATTCGCAATATAAAGACGCTGGACCCGCGCGATCCGTCTTCCCCCCGGGTATATCAGCTCGAAACAGCCATGGGTGCAGCAATCTCCCTGTTCGAAGGAGCGGAAGCGCTCCGCGTCCCACGCACGCGTTTTGCCCCCGTGAAATCCTGCGACGATCTCCTGGCCGTCTGGTCCGACGCCTACACGCTGACCGATGACTTCCGTATCACGCCGAATCCTGCGCGTACGCTTCCGCATCTCGATATCGTGCTCGACAAAACGCATTACCGTTTCGTCTCGCAGCTCATGGATAGATTCCCGCACGGCGCGCCGTCGCTGCTGCATTGCAGCTCGCTCCGTGTCGAGGGGGATGTCCGCTTCGGCCGCGATGTCGTCTGCCGGGGACATGTGCATGTTCGTACAGAGGAAGCATCTCCTCTGCGCATCGAAGACAACACCATATTGGAAGGCTGATGAGAAAGACCGCGCGTATCGTGATCCTCGGTATCGCGGGTATTATCCTCGGTATGCAGCTATTTCGTCCTGTGCGGGACAACCCCCCTGTCCGGGCGGACATCATCGCTCCCCCCGCGGTAAAAGCCCTGCTGCGCCCTGCCTGTTACGATTGTCATTCAAATGAAACCCGCTGGCCCTGGTACAGTCATGTCAATCCCGCAGGCTGGTTACTCGCCGGGCATGTCCGCGACGGACGCGACGCACTGAATTTCTCTGACTGGGATACACTGGATGTACGCAAACGCTATCTTCTCAAGCGCGATATTCTCTCCAGCGTGGAGGAGGAAAGCATGCCTCTTCCCTCCTATCTTCTTCTTCATCCCGACGCCCGCCTCGACAGCGAGGACAGGGCCGTCATCGAACGCTGGGTAACGGAGTAAGCATGGAAACGGCTATCACCCCGCCCCGCAGCACTGCAGAGCGCATCGCGTACTGGCTTTCCGTCGCCCTGATTCCGCCGACCGTGGCCGCAGTGGTGTTCGCCCTGCTTGTGCTGCGATATGAACATGGCGGACCGTTCCACCAGATGGTAGTTTGGATCGTCGCCGTGGCCTGTGCGGGCGGACTGCAGATGGCCTATGTCCTCTACCTGCGGAAGATGGAAGAAGTCACGGCATACGACGTACCGGAGCGGTTGAAACGAACAAAACCCTATCTGATCAGCGCCGTGTTTTCGTTGGGCGGACTGATGTTTCTGATCATGCTCAACGCATCGGTGTTCGTGTGGGGACTGATGTGGTGCTTTCTCATCAACACACTTATTCTCAACGCCATCAATCTTCGTTGGAAAATCAGCGCGCACATGATGGGCCTCGCCGGACCGCTGGTGTTCCTCTTTCCCCTCTTCGGCTGGTCGTTGCTCTGGACGCTTCCGCTCGTCCTTCTGCTCGCCTGGTCACGCGTCACACTCCATGCGCACACCATCGCCCAGGTCGTCGCCGGTACTGTCGCGGGTATCGGACTGACGCTGCTGCAGGTCTGGGTAATTCTCAATGTGCTGCTGCCGTTGATGCAATAATCTCCCCGTCTAAACTTTTCCCCCCTTTCTTCGTACATTGCGAGGACATGGCAAACGGGCGTTTACATAGTACCGGATCAATAATCAAGGCGGTGTTTTTCGACCTCGACGGCGTAATCGCCGATACGCTGCACTATCATTATCTGGCATGGGAGAAAATGTTTCAGGAACTGGGAGGCAGCGTTTCGGAACAGTCCGTACTTCTGCATGAGGGACGTGCGTCGCGCGAAATTCTGCCGACGTTTCTTGAGGAGGCGGGAGTGACGCTTCCCGCAGAAGAACACGAGGCATTCATCGACCGCAAACGCGCCTATTACCGCTCCATCGTCAAGGTCACCTATTACCCGCATGTGTTCGAGACAATAGCGGAAGTACGGCGCCGGGGTTTCCACACGGCGCTGGTCACTGCGTCTTCGAAAAAAAACATGGAAACCGCCCTGGCGGAAGAACACCGCGCATTGTTCGATTTCCTCATTACCGGCGATGAGGTGCAACGTGCAAAACCGCACCCGGATCCCTACCTCGCGCCGATGCACCATATGAATCTCACGCCGGATGTATGCCTGGTCGTCGAGAATGCGCCGCTGGGCATCACCTCGGCCAAAAACGCAGGTATGCGCTGTGTGGCGGTGGAGACGACGCTGGGACGGGAGTTCCTCGGCGATGCGGATTACATCATCCATGAAATCCGCGCCCTGACCGATCTGCCCCTGCTGCTGACCGCTCAATGATATCCCGCAGATAATGTGCTCCCGGGATTGAAGACAGTACGTTATTTCTATTTAATATTTATCAGACAGTACGTTATTTCTATTTAATATCTATCAGACAGTACGTTATTTCTATTTAATATCTATCAGACAGTACGTTATTCACTTTTAATATTCATGAGGTTGTTCCCATGAAACGATATTTCGTTTTTGCGCTTCTGCTGCTGCTGACCACTGTCGGACTGCATGCGCAGAGCTTCACTCCCATCCAGTACGAGGAGTACTCGCTGGACAACGGGCTGACGGTGATTCTCCATGTCGATCGTTCGGCCCCGACGGCCATGACCTACGTACTCTACCGCGTCGGTTCAAAGGACGAAGTGACGGATCGTACCGGCTTCGCCCATTTCTTCGAGCATCTCATGTTCGAGGGCACAAAACACATCGAGCGCGGACAGATCGACAAGCTGATTACCGCTGCCGGCGGGGTGCTCAATGCCTCCACCTCCTTCGACCAGACCGACTATTTCTTCAAGATTCCCATCAACCAGCTCGAACTCGCGCTGTGGATCGAGTCCGAACGCATGATGCACCTGGTCATTGATGAAACCGGCGTCGAGACGCAACGCCAGGTGGTCAAAGAAGAACTCAAGCAGCGCTATGAAGGCCGTCCCTACGGCACCATCGGCGACAATCTTTTCAAGCTGACCTTCCAGGACACCCCGTACGAATGGATGCCGATCGGACTGGCACAGGACATCAACAGTGCGTCGATAGACGAGTTCCGTGACTTTCACCGGAAATACTATCTGCCGAACAACGCATGTCTGGTTGTCGGAGGCGATATTGATGTCCGGGAGACAAAGGAGTTGATAGAACAATACTTTGGGGATATTCCTTCCGGACCACAGCCACCGCAGCGCATCGTCAATATTCCCGAACAGACCGAGGCGCGCGAGCTGATTGTCGAAGAAGAAATCACGCCTTTGCCGGCCTATATCGAATCCTATGTCACCGTGGATTACCGTCATCCTGATGCCTATGCCCTCGAATTACTTGCCGATGTATTATCTACCGGACGCAGTTCCCGACTGTACCAGCGGATCGTCGATCGTGAACAACTCGCATTGCAGGCATCGAGTTTCGGTATTCCGCTCGACAAGGCGGGGATGTTCGCCTTCATTGCCATCGCCAACGCGGGTGTGGAGTTCGAACCGATAGAGACCGCGATACGCGAAGAAATCGAAGCCGTACAACGTGACGGGATTACGGAAGAGGAATTTCTCAAAGTACGCAACGCCAGCGAAACACAGTTCACGCGCAGCTTCCTCTCTCTCGACGGAAAACTTCGTAATCTCGCACAATACTCGATGTTCCGTGCAGATACCGATCTCGTGAACAAACAGCTCGAGAGGTATATGGCTGTGACGCGTGAGGATATTCAACGTGTCGCCAACACCTATCTGCGTCCCGAACGCAGGAATGTGGTCAAGTACGTCGTCATGGATAAAAACAGTTGATTCACCACGAGATACGGAATATACGACAATGAATTTCCAACGCATGGTATTGCTCATCACCCTCCTGTTGCTCCTCGGCGGATCACTGGAGGCACAGATCGACCGATCAAAAAAACCCGAACCGGGACCCGCTCCGACAGCGTCCTTCCCCGATTATCATGAAAGTACGCTTGATAACGGCCTGCGTGTGTTCGTCATCAGCAACCACGCGCAACCTCTCGTCACATTTCGCCTGCTGATCCGTTCGGGTTCTGAATATGACGGTGAGATTTCCGGCATTGCAGACAATGTCACTCAATTACTCACTGCGGGAACAACAAGCAGAGACAAGCTCACCTTCGCCAAGGAAGCCGATCTTCTCGGTCTGAGTATCGGCGCCGGCGCAGCCGACGACCAGATGTCGGTCAGTGGCTCGGGACTGAAAAAGCACATGGATCAGCTCCTTACGCTCATGACCGATGCACTGTACAATCCTGTCTTTCCGGAGGATGAACTCGACAAGCTGAAAAAACAGTCCATTTCCGGACTGCAGACAGTCAAACGTGATCCCGACCAGGTAATGGGACGTCTTCAGATTGTCACCGGCTACGCCCCTCATCCATATGCCAACTTTGGCATCGAAGAAGATGTGGAGAAAACGACACGCACGATGCTGGTGGATTTCCATAACCAATACTTCATCCCCAACAATGCGTCGCTTGCTGTCGTCGGCGATGTGACACCAGAAGAAATTCTCCCCGTCATCAGGCGTTATTTCTCCTCTTGGAAGGAAGGGAAACCGCCCGTAAATGATTTTCCGCGTCCGGAAGAAATCACGGGCCGCAGTGTGCATCTGGTCGATCTCGGTAAAACCCAGACACAGACAGCAATTTCCGTACTGGCAGATGGCATGAACCGGCGCAACCCGGATTATCTGTCCGCCAGTCTGATGAACTCCATACTCGGCGGCGGCTTCTCAGGCCGGTTGTTCGCCAATCTGCGCGAAACCTATGGATTCACCTATGGTGCCTACAGTGATCTCGAAGCCAGGAAGCATGCCGGACTCTGGATGGCCTCCAGCACCGTTCGCCGCAGTGCCACCGATTCCGCCTTCACACAGATCCTCCTGGAAATGGATCGCATGCGCTATGAACCCGTCGATGAAGCGACCATGGATATGCACAGGCAATATGCAGCCGGACGCTTTCTCCTGGGGCTGGAGAGTCCATCGAATATCGCGGCCATGGTACAGAATATCGATCTGTACGATCTGCCGAAGGATTATTACCGCAATTATGTCGCCAATATCATGCGCATTAATGCGCAGGATGTCCAGCACATGGCAGAAAAATATCTCGACACCGACAATGTCGCCCTTCTCGCCGTCGGTGATGCCGGTGAAATCCTGGACCCGCTCAAGGCCTTCGGTGAAGTGCACATGTATGACACCGATATCAATCCCGTCTCGGAACAACTTACGCTCGACATTGATATCGACGCACCGACGCTCATGGAAAACCATATCGAGGCCATCGGTGGTCGTGCACGTTTTGAGGAACTCACCACCCGGATCACCAAAGGCGAAGTCGTCATGTCGTTCGGACCCGTCCAGGCCGACGGCTCGATGCTTGAAATCGAGAAGGCACCCAACAAGAAATATCAGCATCTGACACTGGCAGTGGACATGGGCGGCGGCCCGCAGACCATGGAAACGGAACAGTGGATTGATGGTGAGAACGTGTTCATGCGTCAACCGATGCAGCCCATTCAGGAGGTCACCGGCGAGGAACGTGAACAGACGCTGGAAAATGAGCAATTCAATCCCCTGATCCGATGGAAGGAACTCGGCTTCGACCCCACCGTCACGGCAAAGCGGGAAATGGATGGACGTGTTGTCTATGTGGTCGAACTCAAACGCAAGCACAGTACGCAGGAGTTGTTCTTCGATGCCGAGTCCATGCTGCTCGTCGCACGGTCGGAAACCGGGGAGGGACCACAAGGTCCCGTTACCACGATGACCTACCTCGACGATTACCGTGAAACCGATGGCATGATGCTGCCGTACAGCATCCGTGTCGAAAACCCCCAAATGTCAATGAAAGCGACCATCAACTCCTATGAACACAATGTCGATGTGGAGGATGAGCGCTTCGAAGTGCCGCAGAAATAATGAGGGGACTGAGGGGAATATCGTTTTGATGGATGTCCCGGTCAAGCCGGGACATCCATCAAAACAGTCAAAGGTGTTCCTCTTATGGGGAAGGAGGTCTAGAGTTCCTTCCTGCAGAAATACCAGTCCTTGCACTCATATCCCTCGCCAACGCGCTTTTCGGCCATCTGGACGGTTTTCGGTGGCGGGACGATGACTTTGTCCCCCGGACGCCAGTTCGCAGGTGTGGCCACACTGTTCTTGTCCGTGGTCTGCAATGCCTGCATGACGCGCAGAATTTCATCCATATTGCGGCCCGTTGTCAGGGGATAATAAAGGATGGTGCGTACTATTTGCTTCTCATCAATGATAAAGACGCAGCGGGAGGTCTCCGTACTGCTTTCTCCCGGCATGACCATACCGTATTTGGTGGCGACATCCTTGTTGAGATCGGCGATCACGGGGAAAGGGATATCTACACCCATTTTTTCCTTGATGTTGCGCATCCAGGCGATATGAGAATAGACGCTGTCGATGCTCAGACCGAGCAGTTCGCAATTCATTTCCTTGAGTTGCGGTTGAATTTCGGCGAAGGCGATGAATTCCGTTGTGCATACCGGGGTAAAATCAGCCGGGTGCGAGAAGAGGATCAACCAGGATCCCTTGTAATCTTCGAGTTTCAGTATTCCGTGTGTGGTGACTGCCTCGAACGGGGGCGCGGGGAAACCGAGCCTTGGTAAGGTGTTTTCGCTGACAATGACGGTGTCTTCCATAATGTGCTCCTGGAAAATGGTGCGTGATAATGTATGTCCGGAATGAACACGCGTGGACGCGCATCCATACCGATCAGGAATGAGATGCTGCGCAGAATCAAATGGATCCATGCACAGGAAGAAAACTACTCCAGTCCGGAGAGAAACGCAAGAAGTCGTTGCATGGCCCGGCGGAACAGTTGCGGGTCAGGAAGAAGGCTGATGACGAAATATCGTCCATCGGAAAAATCGAAAAGGTCACCCGGGTGAAGATACACATGTCGAGTGCGCAACAGTATTTCCGCGGCAGCTTCCTCGTCCGTGTTCTCCGGCAATGCGACCACCGCATTCCATCCCCCCGAGACGGGCAGGATGGCAGGGCCAAGAATTTTCATCGCCTGACGGAGATTGCAGATACAACGCTCCCGGATCGCGTTCTGCATCAGTGGTCTTCGGGCCAACAATGTTGCTGCGGCATGCATGACGGGTGTGCTGACGGTAAGGTAGGAATCGGCGATGATATCAAGACGTGCCAATGCCGCGTCACGCGTTCGTGCTTCTCCCTCGCTGAGAATCCACCCGAGTTTCATTTGTGGAAGTCCCAGCGACTTGCTCAATCCGTTTATGGTGAAACGCAGGCAGATGCCTTCCGCACCTGCGGAACGTTGCCGCAGAGCACATCCTCCCGCCTGTGACCCATTGTTCAGCGGGTAATCCCAGAATACTTCGTCGATGATGAGTGCAATGCCTCGTCGTGCACACAGCGAATCGAGAATTCGAAATTCATCGCTGCGCAGATAATTGCCTGCAGGATTCGAGGGATTGACGATGATCACTGCACGCGTCCTGTTGTCCAGGGCCATTTCCAGCGATGTCATGTCGATTGACCAGGTGTCGTCGCTGCCGTATCGCAGACGGTAAGGCTGGATGGTGATCGCGTCGAGCGCCGCGAGCCAGGAAAAAAGCGGGTAGGATGGCTGCGGAATACATACCCCGTCGCCGGCATCACAAAGCAACTTGAAGAGCATCGAGTACGCCTCACTGCTCGATGCAGTGCAGTGCAGATGTTCAGGATCGACGGAAATGCCGTCCGCCGCGTAATAACCAACGATGGCCTCTCGCGTCGCCGGGAGTCCCCGCGGCAGTGGCTCGTAGAAACACGACGACGCGCTGGTCAATGCCGCATACAGTGTTTCGTCGGGATGTGCCAGACCGGCCCGTGCAGGATTGGCTTCCGTCAGATCCAGCAGCTCCACACCCTCGGCCCGAAGTGTGCGCAGCCTGCGTGCGATGGCGTTCTCAGTAATACCATCCGGGATTCTCGATGAAAAATGCATTACTCTTTTCTCGCGCAACTGAAACCAATGTGTCGTAAGACTACCGATAATCCACGTTGCGTCATTGACCTGTCCGTCTCCTGCCTGTACTGCGGATTGTATTCTTCCGGTATCGTATTGCGCTTTGAAGATTGGACTTCAGCGCGATATTTATCAAATTAGAATTATGCGGTGGGGTTACAAACCATCTTCACCCAACCCTTCAAATGAATCCGGAGCAAACATGCACGAAAAAAGTATTGAATTGCTGAACCGCGCGGTAGCGGACGAACTCCTCGCCGTGCATCAGTACATGTATTTTCATTTCCAATGCGATGATCAGGGTTTTGAACTTCTCAGTACACTTTTCCGCCGCGTCGCTATCGAAGAGATGATGCATGTAGAGATGCTGGCCGAGCGCATTCTCTTCCTCGGCGGCGAAGTGGATATGACCGTTGGTGGCGAAGTACAGTATCTTCACGAGGTACAACGCATGCTCGAACTGGCAAAGAAAATGGAGCTGAGCAGTGCGCAGGACTACAATAAATGGGCGAATGAAAGCTCTGCCAATGCAGACTCCAATTCCAAAAAACTTTTTGAACGTCTCGTCGATGACGAAGAACGGCATTTCGATCTGTACGACACCGAAGTCCGTAATCTCGAGCAATTCGGCGCGCAATATCTTGCGCTTCAATCCATCGAACGGAGCAAGAGTCGCTCCTCGACTCCCTCGGCTTCCAGTCAGTAATACTTCACTGTCGCACATACTCCCATGAACGAATGCGAGGCGGTCGATCCCGACCGCCTCGGCGTATATAGTATCCTCACGTGGGAACCGGGGCCGACACATCCTTCTTATTTGATACGTATGGTCAGAGAAAACGGGATGCCGCCGGAGAGGGTGACATCGGGACGCAGATAGACGACAACATGGTAATCACCATAACGGGGTAACGAACCCGTCCAGACCCTGCGCTGTCCGCTGATATCTCCATTCCGCAGAAACACGCGGAAAAAAACATCCGGGCTCCTGCTGTCGAGAGAAACACTCATACGCTGATCCCTTCGGGCCCGCAGAACGTATTCCTGATGTTGTCCCTTGATCACCTGTGCGTCGAGTAATGCACTTCTGCTGCCTGGCTGAAATCGGAGCCGACGGCTGTTCAGCTTCCCTGGAATCATGGCGTGGGTGTGCGGCTCGATGTATCCGTCCTCATCGTCCGGTGCCAGTATTATCGCCGGGAGGACATCGCCATCCGGCGCAGTCGAGGGCGGCTTCGTCTTCCCGGGCGTTACCGTCTTCCCGGGCGTTACCGTCTTCCCGGATGCATCCTGCGTTCCAGAATGTTCCGTCCTGCGCGTTGCATCCTCCTCGCCTGCAGCTTGCTTCCGTCGTGTTTCGTTTTCTTTTTGTTCCTCTGTGACCGGAACGGCCTTCTTCGGAGTAACGGTCCTTCTTGTCGGCGCTGCAGCTGCGTCGCTCGTCCACTGCCGTTCCGGCAGCGTCTCGGGTGACAGCGAAGTAGTCTGCTCTGTCATTGCAGCGGATTCTTCAGTAGTGGAAACAGCTCCCTCCTTCCGTACCGCGGGCGCTACGTCCTGCGCAGGTGCGGGTATCGCGTCATCCTGCGCCATTCCATCCTCCAAGGGGACTTTGTCCGCGGGTGGCTGGTCCGTCGCTGCCTCTTCCGCGATACCGGGGAGGGCGGCCTGCCCACTTTGATCGTTGAGTTTCGACACGGTGTTTCTACTGTTGTAGAGCGTGGCGATAAAGGTTGCCGTATCGATCGCACCGTCATCATCGGTTTCCTCGAGCAGTCGCAATGCGACCGAGCGCTGCATCACTGAAGGAAGCTCATCTTCTGGCATTTCCGCATCAAATCCGTCGATGGTGCATTCCGAGTGAAAGAGGTTTCCTGCATCATTGAAATACATGCGTGCCCGGACATCGGAGAAATTTCCCGTTCCCGCGGTGGTATTCAGCTGACGAGCGGATTTTCCATAGAAATGAAAAAGCAGGTGACGATCGAAATAATAACGATTCCGCGCATTGCCTGCATTGCGGACATCCAGTCTTTCGTCGATCAGTCTGATGTTGCCGTTTTCGGTATACAGTGTCACCGTCAACGCCGTATCGCCAAGCTGAAATGTGGGCAGATCACGGCGATCCATGTGTTCGATCGCGCTCTGAATCGTGGTTGCACGGTTTCGGACATCCATAATCTGCTTCTGCACCGGCGACACGGTTTCATACCCGGCGTCGCTGTCCTCCCAGAATCTGAAGGTATCACAAGCCGGAAACAAAAGAATGGAAAGAGTGAGAAATGGAAATACGTAATAGAAAGAGCTGCGCATAATCATTCACTTCCTGATGACGAAGTGAGAGTAATCTACGAAAAAATAAGGGTGATGGCTATACACCATCACCCGAAAGATATGCACTCCGCTGCATTGCTCCAATCAGGAGCAGCCGCTGGTTGTCCCGCAATCCTCACAGACTGTACAGGCGCCGTTCCGTTTGACGCGGGATGAACCGCAGGACCCGCACATCTCGCCTGTATATCCCTGCGCGCGGGCCACGAGTATGTTTTCCTGCTCCTTACGTGTTACTTTTGTCTCTGTTGAGGTGCTTCCGGAAAGCGAAACATTCTCACCCGTCTCCCGTTTCCGGATCAACGTCGGTGGCGTATTGAAACTGGCAAGCGGTTGCTCTGTTGTTTCGTCGACGGATTTTACATGCACGAAGTCAACGCGACCAAGATATTCATAACCGAGTACACGGAAGACATAATCGAGTATCGATGTCGCGTTCTTGATCGCTTCGTGGCCGATGACCACGCCGGCGGGTTCGAAACGTGTAAAAGTAAACGAATCCACCAATTCTTCGAGCGGCACACCGTATTGCAGGGCCTTGGAAGCAAGGACGGCGAAGCAGTTCAGCAATCCCTTGAATGACGCGCCTTCCTTGTACATGTCGATGAAGATTTCGCCAAGTGTCCCGTCGTCGTATTCTCCTGTACGGAGAAAGACCTTGTGTCCGCCCACCACCGCTTCACGCACAAAACCATGACGTTTGGCTGGAAGTTTGCGTCGTTCAACGCGGGCGACGATTTTTTCCTGTACTTCTTTGGGACCAATCTGCTCATTGAAATCATGTTCATCGCCCATTTCCGCCAGAGCCGCGGCCTCTGGATCGCTGATGGTGTTCAGCGGTTGTGAGAGCTTACTGCCGTCACGATAAATTGCGTTGGCCTTGAGCATGAGCTTCCATGAAAGCGTGTATGCACGTTTGACGTCATCAATCGTGGCTCCCGCGGGCATATTGATGGTTTTGGAAATGGCGCCGGATATAAATGGCTGCACCGCCGCCATCATGCGTATATGTCCCTCATAGGCGATGTAGCGCTGCCCACGTTTGCCGCATGTATTCGCCGTGTCGAACACCGGCAGATCAGACTTACGCACATGCGGCGCACCTTCGATCATCATCGTTCCACAGACATATTCATTGGCTCGCTCGATCTGCTCCGAAGTGAAGCCGAGTGAGCGGAGCATATTGAACGCAGGATCTGCAAGCTCTTCCTCGGAAAAGCCGAGGCGCCGGCAAAAATGATCACCCAGCACCCACTTGTTGAATGCCATCTGTAATTCAAAGACTGTATCGAGCTGCTGTTCTATGGTCTCAATCGCCTCCGCCGTGAAGCCTTTCTCCATAAGCGTCTCACGATTGATTTCGGGACAACCCGCCAGCGTGCCGCGCCCCTTGATATATTTCTCGATCTCTTCGATTTGTTCACGGTTGTAACGCAGATATTCCAATGCTTTGGGAACGGATTGATTGACAATCTTGAAATATCCGCCACCGGCGAGTTTCTTGAATTTCACTATGGCGAAATCCGGTTCCACACCGGTGGTGTCGCAATCCATGACCAGGCCGATGGTCCCGGTCGGCGCAAGCACCGACACCTGTGCGTTGCGGTACCCGTGCTCTTCCCCGAGTTGCAGTGCATGATCCCAACTCTCTCTTGCGGCGTGCAGGAGATTCGCGGGGCAGTGCTGTTCGTTGATTGTCTGCGGCGTGATCGACAAGCCCTCGTATTCATTGGGCTCTGCCGAGTATGCCGCCCTCCGATGATTCCGGATGACACGCAGCATATGATCGCGGTTTGCTTCGAATCTGGGGAACGAACCGAGATCCCGTGCGATTTCCGCCGATGCGGCATAGGAGACGCCCGTCAACACCGCTGTGATACCCGCAGCGAGAGAACGCCCCTTGTCACTGTCATACGCGATCCCGGCAAGCATCAGCAGCGAACCAAGATTGGCGTAACCCAGTCCGAGCGTGCGGAACTGATAACTCCGCTCCGCAACGGCCTTGCTCGGGAACTGCGCCATCAACACGGAGATCTCCAGAGTCATCGTCCACAAACGCACCGCATGCCGGAAATCATCGACCTTGAACTCGTGCCTGTCCTCATCCCAGAAATACTTGAGATTGAAAGAAGCCAGATTGCAGGCGGTATCATCGAGAAACATATACTCCGAACACGGATTCGATGCGTTGATGCGACCGTCAACCGGACAGGTATGCCATTCATTGATCGTGCTGTCGTATTGAATACCCGGATCCGCAGAGGCCCAGGCGGAATAAGAAATTTCCTCCCATAAATCACGCGCGCGCAGTGTCTTGGCCACCTCGCCGGATGTGCGATACGTCAGCGACCAGGCGCCATCATTCTCGACTGATTCAAGAAACGCATTCGTCACGCGAACGGAATTGTTGGAGTTCTGTCCGCTCACCGTGTTGTAAGCATCGGACTCGTAATGCGTGTCGAAAACATCCAGGTCGAACTCCGTGATACCCTGTTCGACCAACTGCAGGGCACGGAAAATGTAGTTTTCACGCACACCGATACGCCGTGCCTGAAGAATTGCCGCTTCGAGTTCCTTGTTCTTCTGATAATCAGTCGATTCGCCCCGTGCCGCTACTTCCATGATGCGGTTGAGATGCAGTTTGTTGATCTGACTTCCCGTCACCATCGCTGCGACTTTCTCCTCTTC
>JAGTUW010000100.1 GCA_018224345.1 Bacteroidota bacterium | reverse complement strand
GATGTCCAATCTCATCGCAATATTCGCGCCGGATCGTCACTATGATGCCTTCTACGACAACATGACACTGGTCAATCTCTTTCCTCTCGTTTTCAATACCTGGCTGGGTACGGACCTCCCTCTTCGTGAGGACAGAAGTTATCGCTGGCTGTTTCAATCCGAAAAAAAGCCGGAACACATCGACGATGAACTTGATGCAGCGGATGTACGCGTAGCAAGGGATCGGAAGAATTGACCCCCCCTCCGCTGCGCTTCGACGGCGTAAACGACGAACAAGAAGGACAAGAAGACCATTTCCCTCATTTCCCTCTTAACTTTTAACTCTTAACTCTTAACTCTCTCCCCCCCCCCCCATGCCCAACGATAAACCACGCATACACTGGTCCTCACTGCTCGTGGCAATGCTGCCGCTGTATCCGCTGCTGCACTTTCATGCAGGGAACCCGGTCGCGCTGACGACGGAAACTATCACGCTTATCGGTGTGGCTGCGGTCGGAGGAACGCTGCTCATCGGAGCGGCCGCCGGTATGATCACCCGGCAGTATGCGGCCTCCATTGCCGCGTCATCGGTCCTTGTCTTGCTGCTGCTTTCCAACGGACACCTCCGCTCGTTGCTTCCGGTCATCGGCATCCCGCCGGAAGAAACGCTGCGGAGAGGTCCGCAACTCATTCTGCATGTTCTCATTGCCGCGGTGTCCGTCGGGACCTTCTTTGCCGTGAAACACCAGCGCGCTGTCCAACATGCGCTCGCGGTGATGACGGTGATTCTGCTTCTCTTTATCGTCCCGGCATTGGCCGGTATTTCCGGAACGAATGGCTCCGCACATTCCACGGAGCAGTGTGGCCAGCCGGATTGCACTGCGCCGGTGACAAGCGGGTTGGACGATGATGCAGGACTCCAGGCTTCCGGTATGCAGCCACATATTCTCCTTCTCCTCCTCGACGGCTACGGCCGTGAGGATGTGTTGCGGGATCTCTATGGATTCGACAACAGCCGCTTTGTTTCTGCGCTGCGTGAAAGGGATTTTTTCGTCGCGGACAGCGCGGCGGTGAATTATATGCAGACATTGCTCTCGCTCAACAGTCTGTTTTCCATGCGTCCGCTGGATCTCTCCGGTGAGGGAGTGCTGCATGTCGATGAAGCGCCGGGCAGGACAAGGCAGAAGCTGCGCAATCTGTATCGCCATGCGCCCGTCTGGCGCCTGCTCGGCGATGCCGGGTACCGGCTTGCCGCGACGGCGATGTACTGGATACCGGCGCCCTGCGGTGTTCACATGGTATTGCGGCATGACGGGATCATGAGCAGCTTCGGTACAGGCCTGCTCACCAATGAGACATCGTGGGCCTTTCTGCGCCGGCTCCTGCATTCTCCGGCACGCAGGGAAGAGGAGAGCGGAAGAACGGAAATCAACACATTCATGCGGGAGTTACTGGATTTCTCCATAACGACAGCGCATTCTTCTCACCCGACACTGCTGTTTGCGCATGTGCTTGCACCGCATCCGCCGTTCACGCTCGCTTCGGATGAAGAGTTCGGTGAGCATATCGGTGACGGCAGCCACTATCATCGAACCCACGGGACCGGACCGGAGGACTATGTCCGGAAATGCAATCTGGAACTGAACGTGCTCAACGAAATGCTGCTGCGGACTGTGGACGAGATACTCGAATCCGGACAACCTCTGGTACTGATACTCATGTCGGATCACGGTCCGGGAGCATACCTGGACTGGGACCACAGGCAGCGCAGCAATGCGCGTGAACGTGTGGCCAGCTTTTTTGCCGTGTATTCCTCGCATGGCGACGTCTCCGGCTTTCCCCACCGCATCACACCGGTGAATGTATTTCCCCTGCTGTTCAACAGTCACTTCGGGACGTCCTTCCCACTGCATGACACCCCCGCGTGGTACTCCGGGTGGAAGACACCGCTGCAGCTCGAGGATGTCTCGCATGAGGTGTGGTAACAATGAACATAGAGGACAAAACAAATGGAACCACAGAGGGCCAGAAGGACAAGAAGACCATTTCTCTCATTTCCCTCATTCCCCTCTTAACTCTTAACTTTTAACTCCTTAACTCCTTAACTCCTTAACTCTTAACTCCTTAACTCTTAACTTTTAACTCCTTAACTCTTATCTCCTTACCTTCCATCATGAGCACTTACGACACCACCTACATCCTCATCCCCGTGTACAATGACTGGGAAAGCTGCAGCCGCCTGCTGCGGGAAATTGATATGGCCTTGTATGAGAAAGGACGGCAAGCGCAGGTGGTCATCATCGATGACGGATCCGTGCCGGATGACGGACGTCCAGAGCTGCCGGGAAACACGCAGGCCCTGAAGGGATTGACGGTGCTGCGCCTGGCAACGAATCTGGGACATCAACGCGCGATTGCGGTTGGACTCTCATGGATCGCAGAACAGGAAGTACAGTTGCCGGTGTGTATTATTGACGGCGACGGGGGGGACAATCCCCTGCATATCAGCGATCTGCTCAGTGAACTCGAAGCGCATCCGCAGTGCGCCGCGGTGTTTGCCAGACGCGGCAAACGGACGG
>JAGTUW010000099.1 GCA_018224345.1 Bacteroidota bacterium | reverse complement strand
CGCAGTGAGGAGTGCGAGAAACCACCCCACGCCTTCGCTGCGCTGCGGTGGGGCAGTCCGTCTCGGGCAGGGCAGGCCCCCGTTTTCAACGGGGCAGGCAGTGGACAATGGTCACAGAAGGGAAGGAACTGCTTGAAAAATGTTCGGATCTTCGGTACATTCGGGTCTTGTCCTCTTTTCATGATGACGTTTCAGGGCATTCAAGGTTGCTGACATCGGCATGGAATGCGTACAAGCGATCAGCATCTTTCATATCAACGACAGGTTGCCAGATGAAAAGAGTAGCGTTTATACTGATTTTTCCATTTTTCTGTCTGCTCATCGGTCTGCTTTTTTCACGTGATCGACCTGCCCGGACCTCAGACCTTCGCGTGGGTATTGCTCTGGAGGAGCCGGAGCATGGCGCTTTATCGCGGAGGTCTGTCGTCGCTATTTCTCCTCGTGGGACCCGCTTTGTGATTTACAACGACAGAGGAGATTTCATCGCGGTGTACGACGGTGCCACAGGTGCATTGCTGCACTGCTACGTACTGGGCGATGAACTGCCGGAACGCATTCATCCACGCAAAGGCGAGGCAGCGGTGAAATACGAGTACGGCTCCTCACCGGGTGTGGACGTGTATCACTTGCCGTTCGAACGTGGGAGTATGAATGTTCCACACGAAATCGAGACGGCACGTTTTCTGTCCGAGGAGAGCATTGTCTTTGTCGTGAACGTCAAGGGGCCATGGCGAGTGGACAGAAAACAGCCTCTCTACGGAATTGGAATGACAGTGGCTCTTGTATTTTACAATATTGACAAAGCGGAAATCACCGGTTTGAAGCTGCTGCGGGGAATGCTGGACGATTACATCCCGTTTACGTCAGCCATCGACGAGACAGGAGGTAGAGTCGCTTTCTGCATGGTAAAGGAGAAGGGAGCGCAGTCACCGAGACCATATCACATGATGTTTCACGACATAGAAGCAGATGTTCGGCAGGAAATTTCGGATGGAAGCATTGGACTTGTACGCGAAGAAGGGCAGATCCTGCCAAAATTGATGCTCAGGATTTGCGGAGAGGAACTGCTTTCGTGTACGGATTACAAAACACTTCAAAGTGCGCAGCTCCGCAAAGGAGGTGGCGAGACGACAATTGTGGATCCCGCACTGATGAAAACGATAGGTGTCGAAAGCCATAGTATACTGTATTTCAACCGAATCCGTGAAGGTGAATATTCACTTCTCGCAGGTGTTCGCATAGACGAACATCACGGGAAACTGATGTATTACCGATTCTCGAACGGCGAGAGAGTGAAGAGCATCCGGATAAACGATCTTATCGATGGAGATATAATATGCATCGCCGAACGTCCCGGAGCGGATGAAATTATGGTGCTCTATGTTCGATCAAACGTGTTTTTCGTCAAGCAATTGATGTTGTAGGTGATACCCATGTCAAGAACAACAACAATGCTTGCGGTGCTTTTATGCCTTGTCGCCGGGACGTGCAGGAGCGGCGAAGCATTTCCGGAGACGGACGCGGAAGTGACATGCATTCTGTACACGAGCATATACGATTGCATATCCTGCAGACTCGCGTTCATCGCATACGCGAATGCATACAACAAGCGGGACAATGTGCGTTTCCTCGTGGCCCTGAAGACCAGTCGCATCGAGGAGTACAAGAAACATCTCCGGACCGTCGCCGATGCGCACATGTACATACGGCCCGATGACGAATTTTCCAAACGATACGCCGGCATCGTATCCGGCGACGTACTCGTGCTCAGCGGCGGTGTGGAAGTCGGCCGCACAAGCATGTATTCCAACAAATGGCCATTCGCGATGGAAGAACTCCTGGACAGCATCACAGAATAAGGAAGTGGTACAAATGAAAACGCTCGTAATTTCATGCCTCGTGATCGCAATGTCTGTACTGACGCGTGTATCGGCACAAACCCCGTTCATCCTGCATGTCGAGGAGGATTCGTGCGAAGTTGTATCAACGACGTATGTCGGCCGCTATCCACCCCTGACGCCGGACATGCCGTGGTATGTTGCCAATTCCTACATACTCGTCGATTCCGTATGCAGAAGCGCAACACCGGAAACGATTCGCGACAGCTTGAGCAGGCTGTCGGACGACTCTCTCTGGTTGGGGTATTGTAATTTTGTCTTTGCACATGATTACAATCCTCTGCTGCTTCATCACTACTGGTGGGACGGATCATACACCAGGGGAGATGATTATGTCACGACGCCGCATCTCGCATTGGCAGTACTGCAGGAGGAGTACTACAACCGATTCGGCGAACCCGACAGCAATCAATGGAAGATATTCGACGCGGACGGAGGCATATACAGAATACACGTGTACAATGTGGAAATGCGTTCCGACAGCGGGTACAATGGATTTGAAATTATTGGTGGATACACCGGACACTGGTGCGCGCGCGGTGTGGTTATGGATTGCCTGCTGGGAGAGGAGACGAATTTCGGACGAGTCGAAATGGATGGAATACAGTATCCGGTCGTGTACGTGAACTGGAACGTCTGGTCGACTGTGCCGGATCATACTTCTCCCGACTCCGAGTTGTACAATACGATACGTCATGATTTTCTCGTCGAAGGGAAGGAGTATCTCGTGTTTCTTGATGCGGTCAAGATTACCTGCCGGGAAGAATTGCAGCTCTGCTATTGGATAATCGGCGCTTCGCATGTATTCGAAATCGATGCATCCGGATATCTCCACGGAGATCACTCGATTTTCGGAGTCACGGAGTCGCTGACATACGAACAGGCGAAGGACATGATTCTCGGATGGAAGAATGCCTTGCTACAGCGGAGAGACAGAATATGAAACAGTCATGCGGCATTATTGCAGGTATTATATTACTATGTATTTCGGCATCGGCGCAACACACGAGATGCGATGATTACGGGTACAAGTATTGCTATCTCAAATTCAAGACTGATGTGCTGAACGCGATAGTGTACGATGCGAACGGATACCCGGTACTCGAGGAATTCTCATCAGACAATCCTGCTTCGTATTCGAAGTTGTACAGCGCCATGGGTCGTATTCCATTGGGTATATGTTTTCTCGAAACGATGTTAGTTGGCAGACTTTTTCATCCAACCCTTGGATACCCACGTGCCTGGTGCGAAGCTGATGATTTTTTGCCTGATGAGCAGGCATACAGAGCTAGTTCATGTCTGGTTTTTCGAATATATTGAGCGCTGTGACATCGGAAATTCGGAGCGCGTGCGGAAGCGATCTGCTGACCTATGAGGGACCGGGTGACTGTGATAATATTTATCAGGTTGTTTTATTACAGGCATTCATCAATGCCGGTCAGACACAGTGGGATGGACGTCTGATTGGTGGATATAATGATGAGCTGGGAAACCGTATCCCGTATATACTTGAGCTGAACATGTCGGATGACAACACTAGAGGGAATAAATCATTCCCGTTCAGGAAAAAGTGTTTTTCATTCAACTGTCCTGGTCCATCGTATTATCTCACTGCAGACCAATGCATAGACTTGCGACGGGTACTGCTCCATGAACTCGGTCATCTCCTCGGTCTCGCGCACATCACCGCCTGTTCGGATGAGGCATCATGGCCAAACGGGAGTGATGCGTACAAACGGGAGATCATGTATCCTAAGTACACTTCGGACAATTACAATGCAGTATCCATTACCTGCTACATGAGATGTGCAGTTCAGAAAATTTACTGCCCGGAAAGGCAGGACGATATCCACGACGATTGTCCTGATGTTATATATGCCGAGCAAATCATGGTCGCACCTGATTTGAGGGTTTCCTGGTATCCGAATCCCACAAATAACCTCGTGTATTACGAAATCACGGGAGCGTCGGATTCTTTCGTGATTCTCGTCCATTCGACGGAAGGTAGATTGGTCGATGTGAGAGAAGTACACGGTCACGAAAGACAGACAGGATGTTTTGATCTCACAGGCTTGCCCAGCGGCACCTATTACTTGCGAATCAGTACCGGACATGAGGAAGTTGTTCGAAAGTTGGTGGTTGTGCGTTGATGGAAGCTATTGTGCATACTGACAACTCGTAAATCGTTGAGCGTGCTCATCAATCCGAACGCTGTCCAGACAAGCGGTCATCGTGCCGCAACCTTGGTCTACCCCGAGTTATTGAATATTGCCGAGATTGACAGCCATCGGCACTGCGTCACGGTAGCTTTCCGTTGTAAACAGACACCGGATGGATGCTTCGAATGTGTGCAGGACGTAGACGCCGCTCTCGATGTCATAATCCGGAAGTGAAGTGATGTCTCCGGCAAGAAGTCGTTCGAATTCCCGGATCTCCGATTTTCCGATACCGCTGGCGCCGAGGAAGGGGCGAGGTCGCTCTGCAGTTGCAGGTATGCATCCCTCTCCGCGATGCCCTGCAGAAGCAGTCGCGCGTATTCCAGATAATAGAAGCAGGGGATCACCGATCGAATGTGACCGTACGTAATTGCGCTGACCTGCCTTGTCCACTCGAGGCGCTCGATGATCGGCAGGTCGCGGATGAAAAACATTGTCGTCAGTTCGTAATAAAACCGGAAAACGGTCACCCTCAACGTTCATCGTATGATGCACATCGCGCCCAGGATCTGCATCTTTCCCGCAACGGCAAAGGGGATTTGTGGCATCATTGCCGCCGGATTGCGATATTGGAGGCATTGCCGCAGATATCGGCAGCGCTTCCCGCACGATCACGGAGTCATCATGACGGATTTTCGCGCCCTCGAACATCGCCTTCTCATGAACAGCAGGTACACGGAGTCACTTGTCGACGGCTTTCTCATCGAATATTGCGAACAGAGAGACAATGCGATCCGGGATCTGATTCGCGGGCTCGAAGCCTTTCGCAGTATCGTCGAGGAAATGCCGCCGGAGTGGTTTGAACATATTACCCCACAGTACATTGCCTTCCGGCTCTTCCGAAGAAAAGGCCTGATACGAAAGTATCGCGGCCATGACGCAGTGCGACGGCGGAGTCCGGAGGAACTCGCCTGGCTCGAGCGACAGCTCGTGGAGCCATGGCGCTTCAGTTTCTGCCGCATCCTGTTTCAGCCGTATCGCGATTTTCACATGATG
>JAGTUW010000098.1 GCA_018224345.1 Bacteroidota bacterium | reverse complement strand
GACCGGACCTCCCGGAAATCGCCGTCGCCCGCGCCTATGACCGGACGGGTGTGACATTCAAGGCAAAGGATATTGTCATCATCGGCGATACGCCCCATGACATCGACTGCGGCCGGCATCTCAACGTCCGCAGTATCGCCGTCGCCACCGGAGGATACACCCATGAAACTCTTGCTGAGGCAAAGCCGGACTTTCTCTTCGACGATCTCACTGATATCGATCGTCTTCTCAGCGCGATTTTTGATTGAACTCTCGCTGCTTTTTTCCACGCTCCTCTTCGCCGTGACTGAAATGCGGGCGCAACAGGAGCTCCCCTGGCGTGAGGCCCACTGGCGTGAGTCTTTCTCCTCGCCCCCCACCGTCCCCTACCATCTCGGAACCTCCACACGTATCGACACCCCCGCAGGATACGCCATCCTGACACCGGACAGGGATAGTCAGACAGGACGCCTCTTTCTTCCGACCATGCTCCCTGTCGATTATTTTGACGTCAGCTTCCGTGCCTGGTTCGGCGGGATTACCGCATCGAACGGCGGCGGTGCCGATGGCATCGTCTTTATCTTCGCCCCACTGTTCGATTATCCGGAGACCGGTGGCGGCACACTGAATTTCGATGGCTGCCTGGGGTATGGAGTGGAATTCGATACGTATCACAATACCGGGCTTGGTGACCGCTCACAGGAACATGTGGCGGTGATCAAGGAATATAGCAGCAATCATCTCATCTCGGAAGTTCTCGCGACACCGACACTGAAGGATGAACACTGGCATACACTTCGCATTCGCTTCCGTGCAGGAACAGTGGATGTCTTTATTGATGGCGTCCAGCGTCTGAGCACCATCATTTCGGACTTCTATCCCTTTGATGGTTTCTTCGGTTTCTCATCCGCAACGGGCTTCGCTTTCAATGAACATCGCATCGACGATATCGCACTGTCCCTGCCGTCCCGCAGCTCAGCGGATTTCGGTATCGTCAACGTGTGTCGTCCGGTCATCATCGATACAACGATCGATCTCCGCAACAACCATCCGGATGGCAACACATTGCTCGTAGAATCAATTCGCCTCGAGAACGCGATACCCGGGATCTTTACACTCACCGATAATCCCGCTCCGGCGCAACTCGCGCATGGCGAGGTACTGCATATTCCCCTCCGTATTACCGTATCTACCGCCGGCGCCTGGTCCGCAATCCTGCATATCGACGCTGCGAACGGGGAACGTGTCTATGACACACTGCGCATCATCAGTGAAGAACCCATGCTGGAATGGGACCCCGGACAATTCGACTTTGCGTCAACCCGTGTCGGGGAACAGGCGGAATTCACGGCGAGCCTGCGAAATACCGGTCGCGTCCCGATACTGCTTACGGGGCTGCAATGGGACAGACAGGGCAGCGGTGTTTTCAGCGCCGATATGACACTGCCCCTGCACCTGCTTCCGGGGAACAGTACGCCCGTGACGATCCGTTTTTCACCCCGGGCCGCAACGATGTATCACGACTCCCTGCTTTTGCTGACCGAATGCGGCAATCAGGCAGGCATTGGCGTGCGTGGCACAGGCGTACTTCAGGATATCGTCTTCAGCCTCCAGAGTCCGCTGCTCCTTACACCCGATGCGAGTGGAGACCTTTTCATCAGGCTCGATTCGCTGCCGGAATATTTCAATCCGGCGCATATCAGCTTTTCGCTGACACATGACGCATCCTATGCGCTCATTGAGGACGTCAGCATCAGCGGTACTGCATTGAGCGAAAATGCAACTCTCGGGAATCTTGTTATCGGGGATCAGAACGTGACGTTCGATCTGTATGAACCGGACGGGATACAGGATACCGGTACGGTGCTTGCAGTCCGGCACAGAGCAATGGATCCCGGAGCGGACTGTCAGCCTGTCGAACTTGCATGGGGAATGTCCGTTCCCTTGCCGCTCGATGGAAGCGCCGGGGGAGAGATCTGCATCAATCCGTCCTGCAGACATCCGGAGGGACTCCGGCGCATGGAGCTACCGGACATGACAGTCTCGCCTCAGCCAGCCCGCGCACTACTGCATATCCGCTTGACGGCCAACACTGCGGGCACCGCTGTGGTGCGACTTTTTGATGCGCGTGGCCGCAGTGTACGAACTGTATTCGATGGCATACTTCAAGCCGAGACACGCGATCTCGGCGTCGATGTCACGGACCTCGCTTGCGGGTATTATCATCTCGTGCTTATGACCCCCATCGGAGCACGCCACATCCCTGTGGTACTGGAAAAATAATCGCGGGACCCCCACAATCGCAGTTGCCTGCCTCGCGTACTCTGCATCAGCGGTCCGACAACACGAAACGCAGGGCACGACGGATCGGTCATCAGTGCAACAACAGTACCGGTCGCGTCTGAGTTGTCCGGTCGGTGACGGCGCGTAAGTAATAATTACCAGTAGCCAGATTGCTCACCGGCTGCACGAAAGTATGACCGCCGGCTGCGACACCTTCATACAGCAGTGCCACTTCTCTTCCCAGCCTGTCATGCAGACTGATGCGGAGCGGTCGCGCTGTGAGGTCTGCGCGCAGACGCACTGTCAACCTTCCATCCCTCGAAACGGGGTTTGGAAAAACAGCCGCGAACAGACTCTCTTCCACGGGTGTGGCAAGGGACGCTGTGGAGAGCACCCCGGTGAATCCCAGATAATCCGCCACACCGCCCAGGAGAGCGCGTGCGCTACGTTCGAAATCGCCTGCGGCGGCACAGTTCATGTCCTCGTACGTCAACGCCATGACCTCCTCCCGATAATTCCGCCAGAACCAGCTCTCGGGATAACGATCCGGAGTCCCTGTTGTCCAGCTCACGAAATAGTCGTAGGGTTCGATGCCACCCGGGAAACGGTCACGGACAAAGCCGATGAAACGCTGCTGTAATTGGGTGAACAGTACGCTGCTGCCCTCTGCTGCATGGTAGATGAAAAAACGTTTGCAGTCGTAGGCCGAATGAAGGTTCAGTGCGATGTCAATGGGTGTATCACTCTTCATCAGCATGTTCAGGTGCTCGCGCAATGCCAGCACTTCCGGCTCGGGAAGTGCCGTCCCCCAGTTGCTCTCAAGATCCACACCGTTGAAGTTTGTGCGGGGGTAGCGCAATTCCACTCCATCCGGATTCAGCATCGGAAGAACATGCACGATCGCATGATCGAGCAGCAGATTACCGAGTTCCGATCCGCTGAGCAATTCATTGATCATAGCCCGTGCGACCTGCGAAGACTCGGACTCGATCGGGTGTGTGCGGGCATGAATCCAGATTCGTTTTTTCTGGATGCGTGAGGCCGGATTTGTGAAAACCATGTGGTAGAGCGGTCGACCCTGCACGCTGTTGCCGATCACGTCGATACTGGTCATCGTATGCAGTATCCAGCTCTGCATGTCCACGATCAGCGCATCGTGGCCGTATCCCCAGAGCAGAATATCCCCCGGTTTCCGGAGCGAAAACCCACAGGGGTCATCTTCCCGCCGGCCAGGAGTCCGTGCGCCCTCTTCCCCCGATCCGGTCCCGAAGGCTGTATCGCGCGGGACGATCGGCGGAGCTTCCGTATCGTGCGCCGGCGATATCGGCGGCGCATCTCGGGATTGCGTTTCGTGCTCCCCATTCTGCGCATGAATGACAACGGGGAACAGCAGGACGAGGAGAATACTGATACGAGATATGCGGAGCATGACATTCCTGAAATACATACATAAGCTTACAAAAAATTCATATATAAAGGTGGTGAAAACGTCATCCCTCGCTTGCCACGAAGCATTGAAAGTGATAGATTTCCCGTATCGTACTCGCAGGACTGTTTTATCTTTTTTCATTGACACATTGCACGCTCCACGACGGTCCTGCTTTCTCTCATCCCGCGTTCAGGAGTACTTTATGAGAATATTGCTTTCCGTTTTCTCCCTGATGTTTTTTCTCACGGTAAACAGTTTCAGCCAGGCACCCGTAGATTACCGCGATGTCGGATTGATTGTCAATGTCGATGACAGCAATTCCGTCGCCATCGCTGCGTACTTTGTCCAACAACGTGATTTCCCCGATCGAAATATCATTCGGGTCAGCGCCCCGGCGAAAGAGACGATCACGCCGGTGGAATTCGATGATATGCGTGCACAGATCGAAGAATATCTTACTGTGACCACGGGATTGGCCGATTCGCTGAATTATTTTGTTACAACAAAGGGAGTGCCCCTTCGCGTCATCCATAACAGCAGTGGCGGGGATCGCCAGAATGCTTCGGTCGATGCGGAGCTTATGCTCATCCTGGGCAGGTTTGCTCCGCATATACATCAGAACAGTCTGTTTGCATCCGAGACGAGCATCCGTGTGCATCCATATTATGGCCGGAATGAATCTTACAAACGCACCAGGATCGTTCCCGGGACCAATCCGCCTGCCGCCTACGACATGTTTCTTACGACACGGTTGACGGGATTGACCCGCGGTGATGTCTTCGCTCTGATCGACCGCTCGGGCCCCTTCACCTTCGTCGACAAGGACAGTGCCTTGTGGGTGTTTGACCGCGATCCGAGGCCGATTCAATTGAACCCCTATGATCTGAATCTTGCGAACGCAGGGAACTACCTGTTGCAACGGGGCTGGAATGTTCTGCTGAACGAAGATTCGGTGTTCGTCACCGACCAGCGTAATGTACTCGGCTATGGGAGTTGGGGCTCGAATGATCACTTTGATCATCATTTCAGCACTCGCGCCCGGCCACGCAATCACTGGCTCCCCGGTTCGGTAGCGGAAACCTATGTCTCTACCTCTGCAAGGAATTTCACACCGGGTAAAGAATCGGGGCAGTCACGTATCGCAGATCTGATTGCCGAAGGATGCACCGGTGCAAGTGGTTATGTATTCGAACCCTATACGGTCGCATTGACCTGGGTCAACATGCTGGCGGAACGTTACACGAATGGTCACAATCTGGCTGACAGTTATTATATGTCAAGCCCTACCTTCTCGTGGATGGCTGTCATCGTTGGTGATCCCAAAACTACGATTATCACGGAAATTCCCGACATCCCCACACCGACGATCAAGGCAGTGGAGAATGTCTGCACCGGCAGCACGGTCAATCTGACCGCTGAACAGGTAGTCGACGGAAATATGCACTGGTTCGCGGGTGATTCGCTCACCGTGCTCGGTACAACGGAAGTGCTTGATGAACACCATCCTTTATGGATCGGCGACGGTTCCTCCACCCAGGTGCTGCTCGATACGCCAGGCGAACATGTCTATACTTTCGTCAACGAGAATTTTATCGGCAAGGGATTCGCCGAGGCACGGATCGAAGCCGTCAGTGCACCCGAAGTGACACTGACCGTATCCGCCGACACCGTCTTCCTCAGTGACGGTGCGGTCGTCGAATTCACCGCGATCGCGGACGGAGCTATCGCGTGGGCATGGTCCTTCGGCGACGGCGCGACAGGCAACGGTGAGCATATATCACATGTGTATACACGAACGGGCAGTTTTGCCGTATCCGTTCTTGTTTCCAACGGCACATGCGTAACCACAGTGCGCCATACGATCGTGGTACTGCAGGTCAACTCTGCCGGTAATATCCCCACAATCGCTTCACGGATCAGTCTCGGTACCGGCTATCCGAATCCCACGGCTTCGGTTACTGCCATCCCGTTCAGCCTGCCCACGCGCATGCATGTACGTCTCCGCATCTTTGATGCCCTTGGCCGGCTCGTGGCCACACTTGCGGATGAAGAGTTTGACAGCGGCACACATACTGTTCTCTGGCAACCTGAAGCGGAATTGAGCGGCAGCGTTCATTGCGTGCTCGAAGCAGGACTGGAACGACGCACACAGCGCATCAGCATCATTCGCTGATCGGAGACACGCCGGCAGCTTTCAGGATCATCTCCGTATCGATGCAGTGATCCTCCTTTCGACAGGAAGGATGGTTACTGTCGTTTTCCTTGCTGTATGCGGAAACCGATTGTCCTCTGATGTGTCTAACAGAGGTGCAGCGGCACCGGGTTGCTGCGAAGTGCTTTTCGTCACTGCCATCGGTATCAAGCACAGGATGCCTCACCGCTTTTTTCAGGCAGGATTCAACGGATTCACTGACACTGGCCCCGTCGCTTTCGCCTGCATCTGATTTTTCCGCATAATGAAATGGCGCTCATTGCTACGATGGAGAATACATACGAGAGTGCACACTGGATATGCCCGGCAACTGCATACAGATACTTTATTGCCATTTGTGCTGCTGCTGCTCGTGTTCCAATTGTTTTCTCCTGCGGGGAATGCTCAGAACATCCGTATCGAAGGCACCGTGCGGGACGACAATACGCGGGATCCTGTCCCGGACGTAAGCATTTACATTCCAGGGACGGAGGCGGGGGCGACGACGGACATCTCCGGCAGCTACTCGCTCCGTATCCCTGACCTGCAGACGGTAGATAACATCGAGTTCCGGCATGTTGCCTATGAGACGCGCCTCATTGCTCCCGGTCCGTTGCTACAGTCCGGAGATGTGTTTCTTACACCCCGCATCATTCCCTTCGAGACGGCGGAAGTGACAGGATCGCAGCCATTGCACTCACTCCGGAACGAACTTCCGCAGACCGTTTCCGTGATCGAGGCCCGTGCCTTCGAGACGCGTGGTTATGTCGATGCAGGCGATGTGTTGCGAACAGACCACAGTATTCAGATCGACGAACAGTTCAGCGGACGAAAGGCGATTTCCATGCGTGGCGGCAATGCCGATGAGGTTATCGTACTCTTCGGCGGGATGCGCATCAACAGTTCCTTCAGCAATGATTTCGATCTCTCCCTGATCGAACTTTCCGATATCGAGCGCTTTGAGATCATCAAAGGCAGTAACACTACGCTGTATGGTTCGAACGGGTCCTCAGGTGTGATCAATATCATTCCACGACTGCATCGCGACTACAGCATCCGTTTTCACCAGCAAATCGGCTCCTACGATTCCGGGATCTGGGGACTGCAGCTCTATCAACATCACGGGTCGGTCTCCGGCAGTTACAGTCTGCGCAGTGGTGGTATGACCCGTGCATTTGCCGACATGCCGGAGGACAAACTTGTCAATAGTGCGGTGCATCACAGCGGCGGAATTTCCTGGGAGCTTTCCGATCGCGGAAGTAACACGGATGTACTGAAATTCCACTGGCGTCTGGCGACTCTGGAATTCGTCAATGAGCGTGACGGGGAACGTCTCGACGACCAGAACAGGCACGCATATCTTCAGTACGATGGAGAACTTCCACTGTTCGGAGCGATGACGCTGCTGGCAGGCTACAGCGGTCTGGAAAATGACATGACGCTGAGGACGTCAACCCATTCCGTCACAAGAGGTGTGCACGAGGATGGTGCTCAGGCACGCGCCGATAAACACTGGCAATACGGTATCTTCGATGCACTGTTCTCCTATCAGTTCGCATACGCTCATCTCGACATGGAGGATGTACGGAGTAATCTCCGGGAACAGCCTGTCGGTATTGAAGCGAGCAGGCTGCAGCGTCTCCGTCACGGAGTCGTCGCCATCGGGAGTCTGCACGGGGAAACCGGATCCACGTTCTTCAGAAGTTTTGACTTTGATGTCAGCCTGCGGCATGACTTCGTTTCCGATGCTCAGGATGTGAGCGCTGTCCGTGAACATACGGTCACGGAAGGCATCTTCACCGATCGTGAGTGGAGCCATTCGCTCTTCAAATTCGCCGTACATCTCTACGGCATCAAGGATGATGTCCTCCTGGATATCTTTCTCAGTTACGGTAACAACGTACGCTTTCCCTCCCTGCTCCAACAGATCAGCGCACCTGCGTTACTTGACCCTGCCCATATCGGCGAAGGACTCGAAGCCGAAAGCAATCGCGGCGTGGAACTCGGTACCTCCATTCTGCGCAGTTTTTCAAAGGGAGTGATCAGTGGCTGGGAACTGGAGGGAAGCTTTTTCCAGAATTCCTATGAAAACAAGTTTCGGGCCATTTCCACTCCGGGAATTCCTTTCATGCTCTATGACAATGTGGACGATGCACTGATTTCAGGTCTGGAAGGAAAAACGGGTTTGTATTTCTGGGGGAAAAAAGTGCTGGTGGAAATGGCTGTCTCTCATTACTTTATATCGAATCAATCCGCTTTCCCTTTCAAATCGGAAAGTAAGCGCACAATCGGCCTGCGCATCAATCACGCGGGATACTCCCTGCATGTGTTGCATTTCCGGGAAAGCGAACAGATCGGCCTGTTGCGTCAGACCGACGGCCGATATGCCGAAGTTGCACTGCCTGCGTTCAGCAATCTCGATCTGCATGCAGGGACAGTATTCGATATTGGAGATGTTCGGATGTTTCTCAATGTCAGTCTTCGCAATATTCTCAATGAAGATGATGTGTTGCTTTCCGGACTGGCGTTGCGTGATCGAAGATATTATATCACGGCAGGCATTCAGTATTGATGAATAACACTTCCCGCCATAGCGCCTATGTGTCGGCAGTACTGGTGATCGTTCTCGGATTGACTGCCTGCACCGACAATCCACTGGAAAGCGATCCGACCGTCTCCGCTTCCAAAAGACGGATAGAAGGGAATATCCGTTTATCCGATCGCGACCATCACGAAGGCGTGTATGTCTGGCTCAGTGGATTCGATATTTCGACAACGAGTCGCAGCGATGGCGCTTTCACAATGACCTTACCGAGTGCCAACGCGCAGACCACCCCCGGTGGGAATTCCGGCGTCTATCGCCTGTACGGTTTTCTCGGGAATTACTCGATAGGCAGTGTCACGACCGCCGTCCGCGATGGAGGGTTTCTCTTCCCGAGTACCGAGGTCGATGAACACGGGAATATTCGCGAGGATATCTTCCTGCGCGAATTGTTCTCCATCACGACAACAATGAGTCATGAACACCTGCGCGTCGATTCAGCCTATACGCTTATAGTGCAAGTACAACTCCACAGCACGGTGCCTCCCGTGGACATATTCTTTCCTCGCAGAATCGCGGGGTTCGAAGGCCCCGTACTCCTTCATAATCTGCGTACCGGTGCGGTTGAAATTCATTCCACGATTATCACGGGTGAGGAAATCACCGATTATGTGCGTATCGGCGAACTCGCCTACAACCGCGCCATGCTGCTGACCTTGCCTGCACATACGCTGCAGATCGGTGAATACGAGGTTATTCCCTACCTCCTCCCGCGTGAGAATACTATTCCGCATGGCCTTCTTGAAAGCCTGGGAAAGGATGTCAGCACACTCGGCGAGGAATATGTTTACTACCCGTTTCTTCGCAACGGTGGGCGGCTTGTCGTCCATCCTGGCTGATCCATTATGAATCTCAAACACACGTGCAACACCACCGACTGCATGACACAGCAGTTGAAGAATATCATAAGAGCAGGATGTTTCATCATGTATACGAACTGTATCCTCTCCCTCCTTATCGTCCTGACCCTCTCCAATCCAGCATACGCACAATTCCGGCCCGTTGAAACTGCGATACCCGTTCGTGACGGCAATGTGCTTATGGCGGATGTGTACGTCAGCGAACACAGCAAGGTGAAACCTGTTATACTTGTACAAACACCGTACAATAAAAGATTAATGCGTATTGTTATGCTGCCTCAGGCCAAATCCTCTTTTCCGCTCGATACAGCCAGGTATCATTATGTCATTGTGGATTGGAGGGGTTTTTATGCTTCATCTTCAGCGGCGGTCGCAGGATATGACCGTGGTCTGGACGGTTATGATATCGTTGAATGGATTGCTTCGCAGGCCTGGTGCGACGGGCAGGTTGCAACATACGGTGGATCCGCGCTTGGTCTGATACAGTTCCAGACCGCACGACACAGGCCACCGCATCTCGTCTGCGCGGTACCCATGATCATTGACTACCGCACGGAGTATTCTAAATATTACTACGGTGGTGTTCTCAGGCGTGAACATGTGGAAGCACTCGAACAGCTCGGCTTTTTCACCGTCGATCTGATCACTTCGCAGCCGGTGGAGAACATGTTCTGGCGGTTGATACGGGACAGAAATGATTACCCGGAGGAAATCGCCATTCCACTGCTGATGGTCAGCGGCTGGTACGATCACTATCCGGATGCCGTACTGCGGGCCTTCACTGACCTGAAGACACACAGTCATCCTGCGGTCCGCGCGCAGCACCGCCTGATTATGGGACCCTGGACACACTTTGCTGTGGATCGTGCCGAACAGGGAGAACTCATCTTTCCGGATGCGGTCGATGTCGCCCGCGATGCGGTACTCAGATTCTTCGACTATCATCTCAACGGTGCAAAAAACGGTTGGCCTCTGACAAGGTCTATCCTTTACTACACGAATTCGTGGTCCTACATTGATGACTGGGACAGCTTGAATACAAGGCGGAATCAGTACTTTCTGACTGCAGAAGGTGGACTCCAACTGTTTTCTCCTCCACCGGACTCTTCCGCTCATGAACTTCTGCTCGACCCGCGCGCCCCGAGCCCCTCACACGGAGGGGCGCGATTCTCACTCTTCGATACTTCCATTGTCGGCGGACCGGTAGACATCAGCACCACCGTCGAGCAGCGGCCAGACGTTCTGTTATTCGACCATCGCATCGTCGGTCCACAGCTGACGCTGACCGGTAGCGTGACCGCCCGTATATATTTCCGCTGCAATCGTCCGGACACAGATATCAACATTCGGCTTTGTGATGTACACCCCGACGGTCGTTCTTATATTCTCCGTGAAGGGATACATCGCGCACGCTTCCGCCATGGAACGGACCGGGAGGTGTTCCTGCATCCGGATTCCGTCCATTACATGGATATCACGCTTCCAACCTTGTCGCACTGTTTCGAGGTGGGACATCGTTTGCGCCTGGTAGTCGGTGGCGCGAGCTATCCACGCTTCGACCTGAATCCTCACAGTGGCGGTCCCCTGTACGTGCCGGGAGACACACTCACCGCCCTGCTGACCATTCTGTATGGAGGCGACTATCCGTCGGCAGTATATCTTGATGAACGAGATCCTGTCAGCAATACGAAACCAACGCCTGCCTCTTCCGAGCTGAATCTTTCCGTACCGTATCCGCAGCCATTGAGAGCGGGAGAATTGCACATCACGTTCGAAGCACCCGCAGGGGAACATGTCCGCGTGGAAATCCGAGATATCCTCGGGCGTCGTGTACGCATGTTGTTCAGTGGACCGGCCGGCGCCACACATTTCCTTGCATGGGACGGGAGAAGCGCTGCGGGCGCACCGGTCGGGACAGGTACCTACCTGCTTTCGCTGCAATCCGCCTCCGGACTGCACACCCGCGTCTTCAGTGTCATCAGATAACAACCCCCAGGAATTATTTTCCCTGTCCCGCATGTTTTCAGGATATATGGAACACACAGACCCCCTCATCGCGAACCCCCCGGAAAAAACCTCAGGACCTTTCACGACGGTCGTACGCCGCACAGTCAAGAGCGGCAAAAAAGAAGAATTTGAGGAATGGCTCAAAGGCATCATGCGCGATGCGATGTCTTTCGACGGACATCTCGGAACAGGGATTATCCGTCCCTCCAGCAATACACGACCTGAATACATCATCGTCTTCCGCTTCGACACCTACGACCATCTCCTGGCCTGGGAGACATCGGAAATCCGGCGCTCATGGGTTCAACGCGTGCTTCCGCTGATCACGGGAGAGACGTCGGTGCAACGAATAACGGGACTCGAGTACTGGTTTACCGTTCCGGAACAACCTGGCAGTTCCCCTCCGCCACGCCACAAAATGGCCTTTGTCACCTGGTTGGCCCTCACCCCCCTCGTAATGTTGCTTCCGCCGCTTATCGTCCACCTGCTCGGACCGGTCCCCTGGTGGGGACAAATCATGGTCGTGGCAGCAATCATGGTGCTGCTGATGACCTATGTCGTCATGCCACTGATGACGCGCCTGTTCTCATTCTGGCTGTATCGACGCAAGGACTGATGCCCGGCGTTGTTGAAGTCCGGGCGAGAACCACCCACAATCTCGACTATCGATCCGGAAGAAACCCGCGCATCGTTTCATTGACGATAGCCGGTTTTTCTATCTGAATCATGTGTCCAGCACTTGGGATCATCTCCAGGCTTGCATCGGGCATGACCGCAAGGCCCGCCTCCATGACAGTGCGCGTTTTTCCCCCATGCAGATAGGGATTCGGGATGAGGTTATCCTTTTCTCCTGCAAGTATGAGAACGGGAAGCTGCAGCTCCTCCAGTCTGTGCCATACCGGTTCATCCACCATGGCGGCAACGCAGCGTGAAACCGCGTAAGCAAACTGTTCGAATTCCGGGTGCTTCGCCATGCGCACACGTTCTTCCACCATCCACTCGAAGGAATCGCTCCAGGAGAAAAAATTGGCGGAGAGATTTGCACGCACTTGTGGTTCCGATGTATTGATAACGAACTCCGGAGACACCGCATCCTTGAGCCAGCGTCCCTCGCCGTCACCAAAACGCTCGATTCCGGCCGGTGAAAGCAAGAGTAAGCGCTGCACGCGTGAACTCCCCTGCAGCACCATGGTCATGGCGATCTGGCTCCCCATCGAATGCCCGGCAACCGTAGCCCTGTCGACGGCGAGATATGCCAACAACGCCTCGAGCGTCGTTGCATAGAAACGCATGCCGTAAGGAAGCAGAGAGGATTTTCCGGACTTCCCGTAACCGGGGAGATCCACAACGATCACGCGAACACCGGATGCCGTCAGTGCATCCACATTGTAACGCCAGAATCCGGCGTTACTGGCAAGACCATGGACCAGCAGAAGCACCGGCCCTTCGCCACCACTGTCATGCCATGCCATGTGCACACCATGAATTGTACCGGAAGTCATGGAATACCCGTAATCGACATCCTCAAATGCGAGCGGCGGAGCGTCATGGTAAAAGCGAGCGGAAGTACAACCCGTAAGAAAGGATGCCATAAGCAGAATGGAGAAAACAGAGGATTTCATAGCATATGCCGTTGAAAATAATGATGCGGAGACAGCCGTCAGAACATAAGCCATGCGAGAGAAACAAACAGGACCCATGGCGCATCCGGCTTGTGCTCTGTATTGCGCACGAAGGGACTGTCGTAGAAATCACCTGGAACCATGAATGCCGAGTGGAGTCCCAACGTCAGAAACACACCGTAGTTATACTTGAATTCTGCATTGACTTCATAGCCCATGAAATTTCCACCGGACATGGGCTGTGCATTCGCCAATGCCGCTGCAGCGCCAACTTTCATGCTGAGCTTGTTGGGAATCAGGTCATTGAAGTAATTAAGAAACAACGCACTCGTTCCGTAACCGAGGTTCGAAATATCATGCACCGCGGAATAATACCGGTTGATGACCTGTGCATCGGGAAACAGAAGAAAAGCGCGATGTGAACTGTAGATCCCGACCGGGGATCCCCAGGTGTTACCGGTGACAACGCCGGTATAGCGGCCATCCGCTGCACCATCCTCGTCACCGGTTGTGTAAAGTGCTTCGATCCCAATCCGGTCGTTGAGCGTCTGACCATACTTGTAATACATTGACGCATGTCCGGTGACACCGAATATGTCGGCGCGTCTACTGCTGCTGCCATCTTGTCCGAGCGTGTCAATTCCACCGATGTTTGTCATGGCCAATGCGCTCACCCACCAGGGACCATTGACAAACTCCCGATTCCATGCCATGTTGACTCCTCCCCAGAAGACATCAGCTGAGTACTTCGGATTATCAAGCTGTAACCGCGCTCCCCCGTTGTAATTGACCAGGGGAGAGTTGAAACCCTGTCCCAGGATGGAGACGCCACCACTTCCGGCACCGCGGTCCCGTACATACCAGACATTGCCGCCGATTTCCAGAAGCGGATGAGGACGCGTCTCGACATCTGCCATCCACAGCACGACATCGTCATTGATTTGAATCTGATTCTCATACAATTGAAAAAACGCGAGTCGTGCATCAGTGACGGGTGACAGCTTCATATAGCTGCTGATGCCGGTACCCTGCGTCCCCCAGTACATCAGCCGATTTCCACTGTATTGATTCGTCCACAGTGTCGTCACGTTCGGATCGCGTACGTTATCAAAGATTCGTTGCAGCCCTACGACCACATTCCAATCTTCGGCCGGCCGCAACTCGATGTTCGCCATCAGGGTCTGAATGTTGACCGTACCACCGCTGATGGCACCGCCGCTGTTATTACCGACACCGTAATTGGAATCACCCCAGGTCATATCAACTTTGAACAGACCCCGGAATACTGCGGAACCGTCGAGAATTGAAGGACGATAGACGAACAACGGGACGAGACGCGTCTCCCCGTAGAGTGCCGTCTGTGGTACCGTGGTCGTGGTGTTGGCTCCAAACAATCGGCCAATGATCTGTCCTCGCAACAGCTCATTCGTTGGTGCGATGTTTGTCGCGGAATAGCGATGAAACAGATATCCGATGAACTGCAGTTCAGGGATTGGTTTCTTGGGAACACCACGTTCATAATCTTCATCCACAGGGTAATCAGGCATTTGTCCGTACAGTGGTACGGCAATGAGAAGCAGTAACAGTATACGCATCATCGTTACACCTCGACAGATGAACGGGAAAAATCTGGAGGGACCGAAGTCCCTCCATGGACAACCCTGCTATTTGGTTTTGACGTAATTCTGAATGTTGATCGTGCCGAACGCTCCGCCGGCCGTACTCCCGAACCCTCCTTCCGGCGTCGGCTTGCTCACACCCGCCAGCGGTGGTTCCGTCTGCACGATCTCGTATCGCATCGTCACATCCGTTCCGTTGACAGCGACCTGGTAAATACCTTCCGCAGTGATGGAGGTGGGAGAGGCCTGATACACGGTAATCGTACGAATAGTGTCATTCGGCGCAGGTGCATTGCCGGCAGCGGCCTCGTACGTCCCTGTCAGGTTGAGTGTTGTTTGGGTGGAGTCTGTCTGCACAACGAGATACGTCCCATCCGCCTTGAACGTAGCGACAATCTTGCGGACATTGAACGGCGGTCCGTACAACAACGGCGCGACATCATCACCTTCCGATGTCCAGGTTCCGACGACAGGATCCTGAACGGTAAACTGCACAGTCACTTCCGAACCGGTACCTCGACGCAATTTTATGCTCGAAGGACCAATAGACAGGCTGGCCGGAACGACGACCTCGATTTCCGTATCAGTAACCGACAATGGTGTAACGCTCTCACCGCCGAATGTAATCGTCAACTCTTCCGGATCGGTCCCGAAATTCGATCCTCTGATCGAGACCACCGTCCCGATCGGTCCTGCGATCGGGACCAGATTTGTGACACTGATTTTTGTATT
>JAGTUW010000097.1 GCA_018224345.1 Bacteroidota bacterium | reverse complement strand
TGGACCGCAATCGAGGACTGTACCTGTTTTACGCCCGAACCTATGACGACGGAGTGTCTGCCTATGTCATCGATTACAGCGATGACATAGGCGCGACCTGGCGCCAGATTGCTGCGGACACGCTTCATGTCGACTGGAGAAGCGTGACACATTTTTATGGGGTGCTGGATTCCCTGACGCAGTATTATGGGGTGGTAGTACCCGACCCGGAGTTCAGCCCCACCTCCAGGGTACGCTTTACGACCGATGGTGGTGCGACCTGGAAGAGTCCGCAGGCGCCGCATCCGCTGTCGGGAGCTCTCTCCCGGATCTACATGTTCGACGTCATCAACGATACCAGTATTGCATTGATTACGCGGTTCGAGCCTCGGCTCCCGGGAATTCCCTCCGGCTCACTTGGAATTGTGAGTACGGACATGCGACGGCATGCAGAATCGGGCGGCTGGTATGAATATCGACACCCATTCCTGGAATCGGATGGTTCCACTAAGGACATTGGCGCCATTTTTTACGACAACGGAACGACAATCGCGAAGATTCGTGATTCCGTCATAGTGTTTCGCGAGAATCCTCCGAAGCGTCCGCAGAAGCTTCATATCCCCAACGGGGGATCATTCTATCTCTCTCCTGATGGTCGCCTGTGGCATTTGGTGGATAGCAGACTCTGGGTTCTGGATTATAAGACGCTGGAGGCCGGGCGCGAGAGGCCGGCGAATGCCGGTATCGAAGGAATCTCCTGCTATCCCCAGCCGTTTACAAACAGCTCGGATATAATGACATTGCACATGAGGAGCAGGACGCGACAGGAGGGCGGCGTCATTTCGCTGTTCGATGCCGTCGGTCGCCGCTTCTACGAAAAGGAGATCGGTGGCTTCGGTCCGGGAGAGCACACGGTACAACTCGATCTCTCCTGGGTTACCTTCGCGCATCTGCCCGCCAACACGATCGTGTTCATCGAACTGCGCACGAAAGATCAACTCCTGTACACGAAATCACTGTTTATCAACAACAGATAGGAGGAGAGGGGGCCGCTCGATGATCCGAAACACATCGCCGCCGAAGTTTTCTCCGGCACTGCCGCCTGAATGCATACCCGCGCTCCGGCGCCGGGTGCGACCGTATGTCCGGGCAGGCATCTCTACACCTGAGGTTCATGTCTTGCCTTCAATTGGGTAAGATCCAATTATGAGGCAATGACCTTGAACTGAAAACGCTCCGGTAAGATTATTTTTGTGTCAACGCTCCGGCATGGCAATTGTTCGCTTTGAATCAGCGGACGGTTGCGGGCGTACAATGTTGCCTGTGGCGCTGACACAGGATATTTCCGGTCGGATGTCCCTGGAAGGCGAAATATTTTGCCTGTATCCTTTGGCGCGCTCATCTCGATACAAAAACATTTATCAGCTCCGTTTTCACCAAATGCCTTGCATGGCGTAAATATACTGGAGAGACGGGCGACCGCAGAGAATCAACCGCGGGTTCTGCGTACAAGTGTATGGTGAAGCCGGCGGAACGTTGAGATACAGGTGAGGTGGCCAATGAATCTTGCACTTTTCAGCGAAACACCGGTCCGGGAGTTCTACGATTCCGCCGTGACGCATTTTGCCGAACGTCGTGTCTTCGATATCACCGAGGAGGTTTTGGTATCCACTCCTTCCGTTCAACTGATCGATAATATTCTGACTGTGTTGAGTCCCGGCCGCCTTGTGCTCGATCCGGTCATCAATGAGGAAATGCACAGCGAGAGTGGACAGAGCATGCTCGTCCGGCGCTGGCTCGAGTTTTGTGGCTCGGTGCGTCTGCTGACTCTGCGTCCCCGGCAATACTATGCCTCTCCACCGTATGTCAGCGTGCTGCAACCCGCGGCGGCAGGATTGCCCGGCCGTATCGTTCTCGAACAGCGTGTGCGCGGGACTGCTGATGAACCCCTGTTCAATGAATTCTGTTCGACAGAATTCGGAAAAATCAGGGATTACTGCGTCTGGGTGAACGAAGACCTCGACTACTATGAGCATATCATTCGGGGGTGGTTGCTTACACTTATCATAACAAAGAAAAAACGCCTCCGTCTGCCAGAGCACAACAGGAATTCTCCCGATGAGTACGCGTCCGGAAATTGATCCTGCGACGCTCCCGGGCATTCCTTTCAGGGAATTAATGTGGAAATCATTGTTTCTTTGGCAATGATGCACTATCATCAATAAGAAATTTCGTCACGACATTCCGGAAGACGATCGTACCTTCTGATCGAGAGAACGCAGGAAGGAATACGTGAGATGAAGGTTACTTTACATGCAGGATATGCGCTCCCGGCGATTCGTCAGGCTCTGACAGCATCGCAACGCAGTGCTGCGCAGGGAACACGCGACGCCTGGTGCGCGATATGCACGGCCACCGCGGAGAGTACGATTGATCTGACCGAAAGAAAATTGAACGATGATCCCGTCCTGCGCACCGCATCAAACCTCGTTTCCCGCGGACTCCCGACACTCCCCTCCGTCACGCTCGAACGTCGCTTCGAGACCTTCGGTCGTACACGACTGAGCGGGGATGCGCGAGGACGACTGCAATCGGAATTTACCGGCAATCAAGAACTCCTCCGCCTCATGCTCATCGCTCTGCGAGAGCTTACTGCGGCAACGAAAGCAAAAAAAACTGTACCCGTAGGAAAGGAACGCAGCAGCGGCAAAGCAACTGCGACTGACAGTACGAATCCCGACACCAGAGACAAGGACACCGGGAATGCAGACAAGGACACCGGGAATGCAGACAAGGACGCCGGGAATGCAGACAAGAATCCCGGGCCATCGGGGAAAAACGGGGCACAGGCGCGGGCCACACAGGACAACAACAGTACTGGTGTGGTGGCGGGCGACGCGGAGGAAACCCTACGCATGCTCACATCGGAGGAGGGCCGGGAAGCATTACAACTGCTTCTTTCTCCCGTCGCTGTGGCACAGGTACAGAAGGCTCTGATCCTTGCGGTGATGGGTGGAGGACTCGACAGCGCGGCCTCGTCATGGAAATTGGTGGTGGTAGAACGGGACATCCCATGCGGTGTTGCCGGCATCGAGGAATTTCGCAGCCTGCTCGGTACGCTGTTTCTGCTGGAAGGCAAGGGACGCCTTCTGCCTGATATTACTGTCACCGTGCTCACCGCAAGCGCATTTGCCACATCCTCATTGCATACCGGCGAGGGCGCCACGATACTGCAGCACGGCGATCCGGTCCCGGCCTGTGATCTGTTGCTCGATATGGCGATGTTGCCCTGCAAGGAGAGTGTCCGTACCAACCCCTCCTCCGGCGTGCAACATCGTATTGTGCTGCGTGCTGCTCCGCATGAGAAGGATCCTCGCCGTTTTCATTTCACAGACGTTCGTCCATGGAAGGCACTCTTTGCGTCCCCCGGTGGTGATGTCGATACGAATGTTCACACCGCTGTTGTCACCTTGCTCGCCGATTGTTTTCGTATCACCCATCCCGAACGCCAACAGTTGTTGCTCATCGACCAGGTGTTGCGTCATCAGTCCTTTCTTGCAGCGTTGCCGGCGGCGTCAGGAAAAACGCTGCTTTCTCATTTCGCCATGCTGCTCCAGCCGGGATTGTCTTTTTCCGTGGTGCCGTTGGCCACGCTTGCAGTCGATCAGCACGACCATCTCGACGAGATCGGAATCGATGCCGTTGCCTGTGTCCATGAAGCGCTGTCATCGGAACAGCGACAGATGGTGCTCCGCGCGTTTCGTCAAGGACAGCATTTACTGCTGCTCTGCAGCGCGGAACTGTTTCGCAGCGAGGAAGTCGACGCGCTGTTGGCCGAGTTGAGAACTGCGGGCACAGTATTCTCTCAATGTGTCGTCGAAGAAGCGCAATGCATATCGGAATGGAGTCACGACCATCGGCTGACAATGCAGGGAATTCCGGCCTTTGCCGTCGAACGACTCCGCGTGGAGAAAAAAACGATTCTGCCTCTTCGCTTGCTGACTGCAACGGCGTCACGCGATGTGATAATGGATCTCCGTACGCAACTTTCCGCATTGGGAAAAAAGCATACGCTCGATGCGGCACAGTGTGTGACCGAACGCATGGAACTTCCGTCGTGGCGCCATGTGCGCATTCTCAATGTTGAGAACGGCGGCAGTGATGAGATGCATGTACTGCGCGCACGACAAGGGCTGGTGAGCAAGGCTGTTCGCGAGCAACGGAATACGTTTTTGTCACTGCTGAACAGCGCTTCCTCGAATGAGAGTGACCGCAGTGTGACGGAGGGGAAGTCCCTCCCGGGAGTGGTGTACTGCCCGTGGTCATCAGGCGTTCTTGGTGTGACGAATCGCTACGCGGCGAATGTGTCCGGCTCAGCCGTCGACGACGCATTGAAATCGACAGAAGGGGAATGTGGCCTGTTCCTCGGAAAGGATGATGGACGCAGTCGTATCGGACGGCAGGTGATTTGTGATGCGGTTTCGTCAATGCGAAAATTTCGCGATGGAGATCATGCATTGTTGCTGACG
>JAGTUW010000096.1 GCA_018224345.1 Bacteroidota bacterium | reverse complement strand
GAAGGCGACATTCTGTCCTTTGAACAACAGTCCGAGCAGGATAGCCAGCGTACCGATGAAGACTGTCGATATTCTGGCGACACGTACCTCACCCGCTTCATCGGTTTTCCCGCTCTTTACAACATTGACATACAGGTCATGCGAAAGCGTGGATGCCCCGGAGAGCGTGAGACCGGCGACGACGGCGAGAATAGTCGCAAAGGCGACCGCGGCGATAAACCCGAGGAAGAGCTGTCCGCCAACCGCTTCGGAAAGCAGCAATGCGGCCATATTACCGCCCTTGTCGACACTGGAGATAACATCCTGGCCAACCAGGACCATCGCGCCGAAGCCGATCACAAAGGTAAGGATGTAAAAATATCCAATGACGCCTGTTGCGACGAAGACTGATTTCCTGGCCTGTTTCGCATCGGGGACAGTGAAAAAGCGCATAAGGATATGCGGCAATCCGGCGGTACCGAGAATGAGGGCGATGCCGAGAGAAATGGCATCCCACGGATTCGTCACAAAGCCGCCTGGAGACAACACTGCATCAGAATACTGCAGCGATGCCTGACGGAACAGTTCGATTGGATTGAAGTTGAATTGCAGCAGCGTGATGATGACAAGAAAGGTTGCTCCGCCTATCAGCAGTATGGCCTTGATGATCTGCACCCAGGTCGTTGCCAGCATGCCTCCGAAGGTCACATATGCAAGCATGACCAGACCGACAATAACCACCGCGAATTCATACGGCAGTCCGAACAGAATCTGCACCAATGCACCAGCGCCTACCATCTGTGCGATAAGATAGAACACGATGGTCATCAGGGAACCGACGGAGGAGGCGATGCGCACCGGCTTCTGCCTCAGCCTGAACGCCACCACGTCGGCAAATGTGAACTTCCCGAGGTTGCGCAATGGTTCGGCGATGAGAAACATCACCAGCGGCCATCCGACCAGGAAGCCGATAGAATAGATCAGTCCGTCATATCCGTTCAGTGCCACCATACCGGCAATGCCAAGGAAGGAAGCGGCGCTCATATAATCACCGGAGAGCGCCAATCCGTTCTGAAATCCCGAGATGCTCCGATCCGCCGCGTAAAATTCGGATGCGGTTTTCGTTTTTTTTGCCGCCCAGTACGTAATTCCGAGCGTAATCGCGACGAACACGAAAAAGATGATAATCGAGGCGAGGTTCGCCTGTCCGAGAGTCGTTTCAAATGTTTCCAATGGTCGCTCCTTAATGCTCCGACGCGGTGGTCTTGTTTTCGATGTCCGTGATTTTCTTCCTCATCTCGCGCACGCTGCGATCATAGCTGCTGTTTGCCCAGCGTGTGTAGACACCGGTAAGCAACCATGCGAACACAATGACCCCGATACCGATGGGTAAGCCGATGGTCATATGTTCACCGATTTTCATCGCCAGGAATTCCTTGTTGAACGCAATCGTGAGGATGAATCCGAAGTACACAACGAGCATGATGATCGTCAATGTCAGGGAGACGGAAACGCGCTTGCGCACGAGCGACAAAAACTCCTCCGACTCGAGGATGCCGCGTACGTCTTCTTTTGAAATGCTCATGATCTGACCTTCCTGTGAGTGTATCAGTTAAGAGAGATTATCGATGCCCGTGTGGGTGTTCAACGCCCAGAGGACCGACATATGTCATTCGCACAGTTATCATGCGTTTAACATCTTTATATCTTATTATATCAGAAGAAGGGGGCTCTGTCCCCTGCAATTCGCAGAATATTGTCGATAACATACATTTTTCACCGTTATGCTGCAACACTCTCCGGCCACGCTGCCGATATTTTCTTTTGCTCCGGGCCCATGTTGAAGGGAGACACAGGCTATCAGAGGTTCGGATGCACCGCAGGGTCACATTGTCCCCTTGAAGTCAAGACTGAGTCGTGATTGAAAATCCTCGATCTGCGAGAGCACCCGTCGAAGTGTGGCCTTCTGGATCTCACCCAGCTCATGTGTATTTATGGTGTTGTTTGCCGGCGCGTTTTCCGCCAGCAATGCCGCCTGATGCCTGTAGCGGAGTTCCATCAGAAACGCGTAGGCCTGGACGATATCCCTGTAGCCGGCAACGGAGAACACATCCTGTTCGTGAAGACGCGCAAAACGCTTCATGGTATTTGTCTCGGAGACATGGTGCTTGAGCGCATAGATACGCGCAATGTCGACGAGAGGCAGCATTGCCCATTTCAGTTCGACCTGCTCCGCAGCCTTGAATTGCCAGGTCGGTGGCTTGATACGCAAGGCATTCTGTGCGAGATAGACGAAAAAGGCATTGTTCCCCGACAGGATGTCCCTCAGATGGCTGGCCAGACGCGTGCCCAGCGTTTCATCCCCGTACACGACACGGAAATCGAAAAAAATGCTGACATCGAGAAGGTCTTTCGGGTCGGCGTTCTCCACCCAGCCGGAAAAATAGTGCTGCCAGGTACGCAGAGGACGACACCATTTCGGGTTTTTTGCCATGACATTCCCCTTGCACCAGGCGTATCCGACCTCGTTCAAAGCATCACAGATGAAGGTACCGAAGCGCAGAAACCATGCATGGACGTGCTCCTGCTCGCCTTCCGGAACATCTTCATACAGAATGGCATTGTCCTGATCCGTCACCAATGTCTGCTCCGACCGCCCCTCACTGCCCATGGCAAGAAAGACGAATTTCACAGGTGGCGGACCATATTCGTCAATCGCAAGGCGGATCAGGCTGTGGACGATGGCGTCGGAGACGACCGTCATGGCATGCATCATGTTCCGTACGCCCGCTCCGCTTTCGATGAGCATACGGATATAGATAAGCAGCCGCTCGTGGATATGGCGCAATTCGGCGACCGATGAAGCGTGTTGCAGACGCTGGAGGAAGAACAGATACGTGTGCAATTGTGATTTCTGCAGGTCGGTGATGCGCAGGATACCGGAGATCGCGCCCTGTGCATCCTTCACCCCGAACAACATGGCATCTGTTTCATAATGCGCCGCGAGCACTTCGTATACAGTCGCGGTATTGGACACGGTCGCAATCGGCGCCTGCATGACTTCATAGGCCTGCGGGGCTATATTCCCGGCATCGGCCAGCGCTCTGCCGATATCCGCTGCGTTGATCATTCCTATGCATCGCCCCTCTTCCCCTGTGACGAATACCGTGTCGGTTTTCAACGAGGTCATCATCCGCCCCACGGTGCGCAGCTCTTCGTGCAATGCGACGCAGTGCATCCGTCGGATATACGGCCGGACGGGTTGCTGGAGAAAGAGCAATGGCGTCTGTATTTCGGATATCAGATTCTCTGTATCCGCTTCAATGCGTTTGTCCTCGGATACATCCTCCGCAATTCCGTCACAGTACCGTGCATGTCCCCCCGCATCTCTGACAAGCGCAAGGGAGAGAGAGAGCAGCACAAGCATCCCGTTTTGCTTTCTGATGCGTACGATTCTGTTTGTGATGAAACCTGTTTCCGTCAGCTCCTGCATCAGCAACCTGAACGTGGAAGCATCGTCGAAGCGGTGGCGGAGATACTCTTTCTGCAGTTCTTCGGGACTGCCGAACCCGAAG
>JAGTUW010000095.1 GCA_018224345.1 Bacteroidota bacterium | reverse complement strand
GCAAATCATTACCCTCAGGTGTAGATATGCCTGCCCGGGCAAACGGTTGCACCCCGGCACCGGACAGCGGGTATGCATGCAGGCACCGGTGCCGGAATAATCCTTGCAGGGAAACGACTGGAGAGGATAATCGATCTCACCGCTGCCTGGTGGAGACCAACCCCGTGAATGAAATTGCCGCGATAACAGTCCGCCTATTCTATGATCGCATTTTGAGGCAACGACCTCCTGTCTCCGGGCTCAGGGCAGGATTTGTTTTTGAGGCAACAGGCCCGGACCGGACAGATTCCGAATTGTATTGCCTTTGATACTGCCGCTCGCTATACTTACAGGTAATACTATCCAGATATTTTTTCACACTGCATACATCGAGCCGTGATGAACTGTCTCCTTGTTTCTCCTACACATCCGAATACATTCTGGAGTTTCCGCTACGCACTCAGATTCATTTCCAGGAAAGCCTGCTTCCCTCCGCTCGGTCTGATCACCGTCGCGGCGATGCTCCCCGGAGAATGGAAGCAGCGCCTGGTGGATATGAATACGCAGGATCTGCGCGATGAGGATATCCGCTGGGCGGATATCGTGTTTCTCAGCGCCATGTCGATTCAGAGCGAAAGCGCTGACGATGTGATCGCACGGTGTCAATCCTTCGGCAAACGCATCGTGGCTGGCGGACCGCATTTCACAAGCAGTCCCCGGCACTATGACCATGTGGATCACCTCGTGCTCAACGAGGCTGAAATCACGCTCCCACGTTTTCTCGCGGATCTGGAGGCCGGTTGTCCCGACCATATCTACACCACGGACGCCTGGCCGGATCTGAGCGTGACACCGATCCCGAAATGGGAGTTGGTGCCGATGAAACGGTATTCATCAATGAATCTTCAATACTCGCGTGGCTGTCCCTACGACTGTGACTTCTGTGATATCACCGTGCTGTACGGACGCAACCCGCGCACCAAGTCCCGGGCGCAGGTGATCGGCGAACTCGACACACTCCTTGCCAGGGGGTGGACCGGTCCGGTGTTTTTCGTCGACGACAATTTTATCGGGAATCGCCGCAAGCTCAAGGTGGATATTCTCCCGGCGATCGCGGAGTGGATGGACATGCATCAACATCCCTTTCAATTCAATACCGAAGCATCCATTAACCTTGCCGATGACGCGGAATTAATGACATTGATGGTCAGGGCCGGTTTCGAAGCGGTGTTCATCGGAATCGAGACAACCGAGGTCGACAGTCTCGCCGCATGCGGAAAGGGGCAGAACCTGAACCGCGACCTTGCCGAGAGCGTGCGCATGATACAGCGGGCAGGTCTCGAAGTACAAGGCGGGTTCATTCTCGGCTTCGACGAGGATCAGCCCGGCATTTTTGACCGGCTCGCGAGTTTCATACAGGAGACTGCTATCGTCACTGCTATGGTGGGGCTGTTGAACGCTCCCACAGGCACGCGTCTGCATGCACGCCTGAAAGCCGAGGGCCGGTTGTTGCATGATTTCAACGGAAACAACACCGACACCATGATCAATTTTATTCCGAACATGGATCTCGATCAACTCCGCGCCGGATACGGGCGCGTGGTCACATACATTTATTCTCCAGAGCACTACTATGCGCGTGTGCGTGAATTTCTCCGGAACTGGAAGCCGAGAAAGAAAAATCGTAGCTTCAGTGCGTCCAATATCATCGCGCTGCTCCGCTCGATGGTCGTCCTGGGCGTCATAGGCCGCGAGCGCGTGCAGTACTGGCGCCTGTTCTTCTGGTCCCTCGCCCGTGGTTCGGCACAGTTCTCTCTTGCCATACAATTCGCCATCTACGGCTTTCACTTCCGCAAAACCGCGGAAGATTCTCTTCAACAATGAAGCCGCGATACAGGTAACGAGGGTTTGCTCAGCGCAGGAGCAACATGCGGCTGACGCTGAACTGCGCTGTGGAAAGCACGACGAAATACACACCGGGGGACAGACCGTGACGGGACGCATCGAGGCGAATGCTGTGACTGCCCGCCGGGCGCCGGCCTTCATCGAGCAATGTGACCTGACGCCCGAGGATATCGAACACACGCAATTGAATTGAAGAGGCCTCCGGGAGATCGAAGGTGATATCACTTATGGCGTGAAAAGGATTAGGATGCACGCTGATTTCCGGCTGCGTCGCCAGTGCCTGCTCCTGTGCGTCCATATGCGTCGGGAGGGCGTCGAGATGAAACACATGGATGACCTGTGTCGCCTCGGCTTCACGAACGAACTCGGTCACATAGAGCAACCGCTGATCGTTTCCCGTATAAGCGACCGAGACGATTTCTCCCGCAGTGGAAAAGAAGTGCGCGCGTGTATCCAGACGGAACGCCGTGTATGGCTGGGGATCGGAGGATGCGATCCGCCCCGATGCAACATTCGCCAGATCGGCCGCATCGAAAAGAAGCAGCATGACACTGCGACTGTCGGCCCGCCAGCCCTTGCCGTCGGGGTCGGTGGCATAGAAGTCCGGATAGGGAACATCGACAGACACCCAGTCATTGTGCATGCCCTCACCGTGATAGCCGTACCAGTTGCGGCCGTGTCCCTTGCTCCCCACCATGCCCACCGCGGCATGCGCCCCGCCGTCCATCCAGAACGCCCCGCGCCATTCGTCACTGTGATTGTAGCCGTTTATTGAGAAAGGATAATTGTAATTGTCCGTTCCGGCAACGGGACCGTATTGCAGCAGACGGAGAAAGGAAAGCGTGTCCCGTGCAAGCGGTGGAGTCGCACCGACGGGGGCGACAGCATAGAGAGTCGGACCGAGACCACTGAGGCCGCCGTCACGGTAACGACCAACCAGCAGTCGCCGCCCCCCGAGATAAGTGGCGGCCCATGATTCCGGTACCGCAAAGAGATAATCCCCGGTATGGCTGTCTATCGGGGGCTCATCGGGACTGCCGAGATACCAGGGACCGTGATGCGGACCGGTGGCCAGTCGCGTGACATCGGTACAGCAGATACCGGGGTGTTTTAATCCTGATACCGAATAATGCACACTCCATGCGCTGTAGAGGCGCGCCTCTTCGGGAAGGTATTCGAGGCCCGTCCTCCAGATATCGACGAAGTCCCAATCCTCGACGCGAAACGGCCGGATATTCACCGGTGGATTGAGCAGCGTCGCGACGGGGAGCGCCTCGAGATTTCCCGTCGTCTCCATGGCGGCCGCGGGAATGGAAACCTCGCCGACAAAGCCCTGTTCCGCCTGGTTCACATTGCTTGCGAACAGAGACCCGGGAAAGCCATCGGCCGCTCCGCCACCCGATTGCCCGCCATCCCCGTCGGCGCGATAGGCAATAGCCTCGCCACCCCAGTTGAAATCCTCCGGCAACCGGAAGGCGCCGAGCCAGACCGGTTCGATCCATGCGACGCCTCCGCGACGTTGCGCGGTGCGAGTGTGCAGTACCGGCGATGGCACGCTCTCATTCCCCATCTCATCGAGGGCCGTCACGGACAACTGGTATTCCGTATCCGCCTCGAGGAACACGCAGGTGTACGACTCCTCCCTGCTGTAGCCCTCGACCTCTCCGTCAAGATATATCAGATAATCCGTGACAGCGACATTGTCGCCCGGAGCCTCCCAGGCGAGACGGATGTTCGAGTCATCCTTCCATGTTGCATGTACAGCGGTAGGAGCGCCGGGCGGGATGCGGTCCACATCGTCAAAAAGCTCGATGCGATCGCAGACGAGCTGCGGCTTGTATTCGTTCATACCCCACTCGATGGCGAGATTGATGTTGACCAGGCCGTAGAGGCTGTCGGTTTTGTGTACACCGTGACTGCGGATGGCGAAACTGCTCTGCGCCTGTCCGTGCGGCGCAATTTCCGTCCATGTTTCCCGATAGTTCGCAGCATTGCGCATCGTGTACCAGAGTCCGTGGGAGATACCGCCGTCAGGTTCATCCGCATCGGTGAAACTGATGCGTGCGGTAAAGCGGACGGGTTCTTCGGACCGATTGTACCAGGTGACCACGATACGTTCGGTCGGACGGAATTGTCGTGGCAGACCGCGCACTCCGCGATAATCATCATATTCTCCCGCACCGGTCATCGTCACAATGCCACCCGGTCCGTCCGCTGTATACTCCATCACGTCAGCATTGATCACTGTCTCCCAGCCACTGTGTCCGAAGGCATTGTCGCCGGGCTGCGAAGCGAAATCCACCAGAAGTGTCTGCGTGAGAGCGCTTCCGGGCAGAAGGAAAATGAAAAAAAGAACGATGCGTGCGTGATGAAGTGAGCATCGGACTATGGCGCTGCCGAACGGGCGAGGCCTCCGGAAGTCGGGCACGGACGTGATCATGTTGTTCTCCTGCAATTTGTGGAAACATATCACGCACCTGCACAAAAAACAAGTATCAGGTGCGATGACCCGATTTGTCCTGTTGCCTCATAAATAAATCTTACCATGAGCCCAGTCACAGGTGGTCGTTGCCTCAATAATAAAATCTTACCATGAGCGACCTGCCATCGCGGCCGTTTTCATCCTGGGGACAGCCTTCACCAAGCAGCCGTGAGCTCGATTTTCCTCTCCACTCTCCCCCCAACAATGATTGCACCAGCACTGGCGCGCGCAGTGGTGT
>JAGTUW010000094.1 GCA_018224345.1 Bacteroidota bacterium | reverse complement strand
GACAGCGTGGAAGAAGGATGTCGCGTCATAAAGATTCTTCCTTCGCCATAATGATATTTCGTTCTTCCATGACGAACTGTTCAGTCACCGAAGCCAGCGCCCGGAAATACGGGAGATGCGTTTGCCCGATAATTCGCGCACAGAAGGCAGGAAGCCAGGTTGAGATATGCGTACGCACGAATGTGTCGTATGCGCTCTGTATTTCACCGACTACCGATGGTGATTCCGATTCCGTAATGCGCTGGAGATTCGAGAGAAGATAATAGATGAACTCACATTCTGCGGCGATGTGATCGGGAAGGTCCCTGAATTGCCGGTCGATCATGACGCCCGACGCTATATAGGTGTTCATCACCTGTACGGTGGACTCTCCCATCAATTTACTGCCTTCAAGATACCAGGATGCATAGGGGGGAGCAGCGGTCTGAAAGGGACCGATGAACAGTCTCGTGAATTCGACACAGAGTTGTTGATAATCGGTTTCCCCGGCCAGCCTGCGGAGTTCACGCGCCTTCGGCAGTGCGGTGTGATCGAGCGCTTCCAGCGCATAGCACAAGTCCGTACAGGGACGTACGATACCTTCGTCATCCCCTTTCGGGAAAACAAACAGCATCGAGAGCGAATGCCATGCTTCCGCTCTCGACGCGATATCCGTGGATGTGTGTGAGGTCATCATTTTGTTGTCATGAATTCGTTGATGTAATAGACATTGGGTCGCACCCCGGGATCACCCGGCGCGAGGAGCTCCCCGTGATTGTTTTTCAGCCGCTTCGCCTGGTGTTGGGACAGCAGGCGGCTGACTTCGCTCGACGGGTCGTCGAGGTCGCCGACAACACGCGCGCCGGAGGGACATGACTGAACGCACCACGGTCTGTCACCTTCCTTGATACGGTGATGGCAGAGTATGCATTTTTCCACGACATTGGGGCGCCGCACTGTGTCGTACGGTGTTCCTTCGTAGGCATTCATGTTCGGTGGTGTGACGCCTGCTTTGGTGGAGACATCCTTTCCCGACGATGTGCATCCCGAAATGAGCACCGATGTATCCTCCCAGAACGGGTGTGTCGGCGCCGATGCCTCGTTATAGCTTATCACACTGTATTGCACCTCGTCTGTGTCGACATCCCGCGCGCTGTAGGGACATGCCGACTGACAGATGCGGCAGCCGATACACCGGCTGTCGTCTTTTATTGTGATGCCTTCCGGTGTTTTGGAAAGCGCTTTGGGATTGACCGGACACATTGTCACGCAAGGTGCATCCGAGCAATGATTGCAGAGCACCGGGAAAAATGTGAACTCCACATTCGGGAATGAACCTCCGGTTTCGACGAAGAAGTCCGCCCAGTTGAAAGTCTGCCCGCCTCTCCGGTCGGGTGTATTGTTTTCCATCTTGCATGCAATCCCACAGGCGCCGCAACCGGCGCATTTTCTCAGATCGATGACCATCGCTAATTGAGCCATTTTATTCTCCTTATCGCTGAATAATCAATTTCTGACTTTTCACGAACTCACCACTTCTCATGCGCAGGAGATACAGGCCGGCCGGCAGTTGCGACAGATCGAGTGGAATTGTATGTGTTCCATTGTTCAACTGCGTATCCACGACCTCCCGCACTTTGGCGCCCAGGTTGTTGAAGAGTTCGAGGCGCACAGGCGCAGGTTTCGAGAGATACACCGTTACGGAAGCACGTGGCATGGCGGTGGGATTCGGATACACGGGAAGAAGATCGAAGTCGGCCGCTTTCGGCGCTGCTGCAACCGAGGTAACGGGATCGATACGTACGCCGAAAAAGCCCCCGTTTCTGGCGGAGGATCCGGAAAGCCGGTCATATTCGGCGGGCATCAGATCATTGTTGTTCGCGCCCCTGGCTTTTGCCCCGTGATAATCGATTGTGGCAATTTTTCCGACGGCCCAGTGCCCCTGGCCGAAGCTTTTGGTGGCGACACCCGGTGCGATGCCCGGCCAGATGCGAATGGTCGCTTTGACAGAACCGGTCGGTGAATTGACGGTGACGACATCGCCATTGTTCAGATTGAGGGATGCGGCGTCCTGTGGATTGATTTTGATGACATCATCCCATCGCACATCACCCGGATCCACCTTTTTGAATTCATAATACCAGGAGCAGTTTCCGGCCCGTCCCTCACGGTTGAGCCTGCTCTTGTAATCGACGAAATCCATAGGAAACCCTGCCTTGCTTCCGATACGCAGCGGTGGTTCGTAATGGGGCACAAAGGCCATATCGTCCATTGCCAGCAGGCTGCATTGCGACAGCACATCATTTATAGTCGTCGCATGTTTATCGGCGTGTGACTGCAATGCGGCCTTGAGCGTTTCACTGTAGAATTCAAATTTGCCGGTCGCCGTCTTGAGATTGCTCCAGGTCTTTCCGAATTCTGCGGGACCGTAACTGGTCATTCCCACCTGCTTGAATGTATCCCATCCACCGGCCCTGGTATAGGCATCCTGCAGAAAAATCTTCGCTGTGTACAACGCAAATTCCGCACTGTTCGTCGGAGTTGCACCGGTATCGGGATCCTTGATTTCGGATGAAAAATAGTCATAGATATTGCTGAACCCCTTGTCCCGCAGTTTCTCCGCGATAAGCCAGGGGACTTCTCCCTCACACGAACGCACATCCCAGAGTGGTTCGACAACGGGTTGCTGAATGGAGACGAACGATATCCTGTTGCCTGCATTGTCACTGCCGGAATAACGCTCTGTTGCGTGATGTGCGGCGGGGAGGACGATATCCGCAAACTGGGACATTTCCGATGCATTCGTCGTAATATGCACAAGAAAAGGCACCTTTTCCATTGCCCGGTCCCAAAGCTCCGTCTGATACCCTGAATAGTTATAATTGACCCAATTGGCAATGATGACCTTGATGTCGTACGGATCCTCGTCGAGTATTGCCTGTGCGGTACGATTCGAGACGACGCCACCACCGCTCTTGCCTTCCTTCAGCGCCGGGAAGAGCAGGGTGCCGCGCTGATCGATTTTCTTCTGCTTCAGGCCCGTGGTCGCTGTTTCATCCTGATAGGCCGAGATGGAAGGGAGCGAACCTTTTGACACCTTGGGTTTGTAGAATATCCCTCCTTCACTGTCCGCAGAACCGAGCAGACCGTTGAGCGCGTGTATGGCCATTGAAGTATAGGAACCGCGAGGGGACATGCATGCGCCGGGACCCAGCCATATACAGGTCCTGGGTGCGGCATCCGCCATCATGCGCGCAATGGAAATGATTTCGGCTGCGGTCAGTCCCGTCAGCACCGAAGCCCAGGCCGGAGTCTTGTCCTTGAGTTCAATATTCCACCACTTGACGAGTCCACTGCTGTGATTCTCGGTGAATGTATCTTCACTGACGAGCTGATCGGTGACGAAGCGGTTGACTCCGTCGTTGAAATCTCCGACGAACTGTTTGCTCCATCGGCCTTCGGTCAGAATCACATGCGCGATCGCTGAAGCGAGAGCGCCATCCTGACCCGGCGTGACCGGAGCCCAGCGATGGGATTTCAATGCAGTCGAGCTCAGGCGGGGATCGATGGTGATCATCTTTCCACCGCGCTCCAGCAGTTCGGGAATGGCCTTGATGGCGAAAGGGACATGTCGGTTTGCCGAAAGCGGGTCCGTTCCCCACAGCACCAGGCATTCCGTTGCAGTGAGATCATACTGGCGATAGCTCCATTGCCCTTCTGTATAGTAGGGACCGAATTTCTCGGCTTCCGCACAGACAGCGCTGTGCGAAACATTGTTCGGAGAACCAAACAGTTTCGGGAAGCTGTCGTAAATGACGCTGTTGAGTCCATTTGAATACCGACCTCTGAGGAACAGGAATTTGTGCGTTTCATCCGCAGCCCGGAGTTCCATCAATTTTGTGGCAATGGTGTCCGTTGCCTCATCCCAGGTGATGGGAACAAACTGCGGATCAACCCCCTTGCCTTTTCTCGTATTCGTGCGTTTCATCGGGACTTTGACGCGATCAGGGTCATACAACTGCTGAATAAGCAGATGTCCCTTCGGACAGACATGACCATAATTTGCCTGGGAATGCTGATTCCCGCGTACATGCGAGGCGCGTCCATCCTGGACGAAGACCTCCACGGCGCACCATGTCGTGCAGCCCTGGCAGGTCGTGGGCACCCAGGCGCCCTGCACATAGCCTGCCAGGCGCTGTGAATCGACTTTTTTGAAGGCGTGCAGACGCGGCACTTTCATTACACTGAGCGCGGCAGCCGACAAGGCACCGGTGACGAGGAAGGTCCTTCGTTTCATTCCCTTCTTCGGTCTTGCACTAGCGGTCTCTGTCATGTGAGTCCTCCTTGAGGGTGATGTCTGTATGGTTTCTTCAATAAGGCTTCTCTCGACTGATCACCCGTACCCGGTGCAATGATCATGCCGAAATTCCGTTGCCCGGAATACGACGAAAATGAGCCGTATTGCCGGGTTGCGACGGAGACATTTCGCAGCAGGCGCGGAAATCCGTGGGGAAACGTGGAAATCCGTGGGTGAAACGCCAGCATTGGGGGAAAGCGCGGAAATACGAGGGAGTCGCTCAGGAGCAGATCGGGAGGGAGTGGACAGGACGATCATTTCCTGCGCTTCATTGAATACCGTATTTTTCCATTTTTGTGCGGAGTGTCGAGGGGGGGATACCGAGATGGCGGGCCGTCTGTGTCCGATTTCCGCCACATTTTTTGAGCAGCGCTGTGATCATGCGGATTTCCGTTTCGGCGAGCATTCTCTCCAGATCGATCGGGCCGGTCGGGGAAGCGTCGTGTTCCGCTCCGGACAGAATTTCGACAGGGAGCATCGAGGCATCGACCACACCGGAGCGAGCGACGAGACAGAGCCGTTCCATCAGATTCCGTAATTCCCTGACATTGCCTCTCCACCGATATGCGTCCAGTATGTCGTACACTTCCTCATGCACAACCAGCTTTCTACCGGATGAAAACTGTTGAAGCCAATAATCCACAAGGGGACGGATATCCTCAATCCTGTCACGGAGAGGATGCAGGAAAAGCGGAAAGACATTCAGCCGGAAATACAGATCCTCACGGAATCCGCCTTCATCGACTCTGCGACGTAGATCCACCTTTGTCGAGGCGATGATGCGAACATCGGTCTGTATCGTGTCGGAGCCACCGACCCGTTCGAATTCGCGCTCCTCGATAACGCGCAACAGTTTGACCTGGAGATCCAGAGGAATATCATCGACATCGTCGAGATAGAGTGTTCCACCGTCGGCGAGTTCGAATCTCCCTGGTTTCGCTTTTACGGCGCCGGTGAACGCCCCTTTCTCATGGCCGAACAATTCGCTTTCGAACATTTCCCGCGAAAGCACTGCCGCGCTCACTTTCACGAGCGGATGATTGCTGCGTGCGCTTCCGTAGTGAACAAGGTTTGCAATGAGTTCCTTCCCCGTACCGGTTTCACCCTGGATCAGCACGGTACTCTGCGACCCGGCAACGACCTGTACCTGCTGCAGCAGAGCACGTGAGATTTCACTTTCACCGATGAAGGTGTCGAAGCCCGCATTGCTCCGACTTTGCTCATGCCACAATCTGTTGGTCACACGCAGGCGGACGAGTTCCTCGATACGACGCATGGCCAGAAGCAACTCGTCACTTTCGAAGGGTTTGGTCAGGTAGTCATAGGCGCCCAATTTCATTGCCTCGACAGCAGAAGCAACGGAGCCATGCGCTGTGATGACAATGACTTCCGTCCCCGGCGCGACCGCCTTCACCTTTTCCAGGAAATCGATGCCGCTCATACCGGGCATTTTGATATCGGTGATGATGACGTCCGGCTGTTCGCTCTGAAACACATCGTACGCTGCGACCGCGGAGGAGAACGCGTCGATGCGGTATCCGGCATCGCGGAGATCATCGGCCAGCGATATACGGAGACTGTCCTCGTCCTCGACAAGAAAGGCGTGCAAGCGGGTCATTTTGTTTCTCCCGGCATGGAAAAGGGAATGGTGAGGGTGAATACCGTGAACCGGCCTTCTTCACTTTCAACCCACAGTTCTCCTCCATGCTCCTTGATGATATTGTAGCTGACAGCCAGGCCCAGGCCCGTCCCTTTGCCGACCTCTTTTGTGGTAAAGAAAGGATCGAACACCTGATCGATACAGTGTTGCGGGATTCCGACTCCGTTGTCCCGCATCGAGATTTGCACCTGTTCTCCGGAGCGACATGCCTTGAACAACAGTTCGCCGTGGAAGTTTTCTTCCGAAGCTGCACGGGTCTGTATCGCGTCGATACCGTTGACCATGAGGTTCAATACAACCTGCTGGAGATGATTCCGGCTACCGCGGAAAGCGGGCAGACCGTCTTCCACTTCGAGATGAACATCTATATTCAGACTTCGCAGTCGATAACTGACGAATTGAATTACGTTGTCGAGCAACGAATGCACATTGATTTCCGAAAGCTCGAAATGCTGTTTGCGGGTAAACGAGAGCAGGCCCTGCACCACATGCTCAATCTGCGTGGCCGCGCCGGCGATCAGGGATATGTACTGTTCGTTTTTTTTCGATTGCGCCGGAAAACGTTGCACACGCCTGACGCAGTTCTGCAATCCTGCGAGAGGGTTATTGATTTCGTGCGCAATACCGGCTGCGAGTGTCCCGATCGATGCCAGTTTCTCCGACTGCAGCAGTGAGGCCTGTGTTTTTTGCAACTGCGCGAGCGTCGTTTCCAGACGTTCGATCATCGCATTGAGGTCCTCTATCAGGACATCCATCTCATCAGGCCACCGTGCGTGCATGCGTTGCAGAAACAACGGCCGGGAATTGACGGCAATACGCGGGAAGGTATATCTTCCGGACTGAGTGCGTGCAATTTCCGTGGCGACGCTGCTGATCGCCTTTCCCGGCCGGGTTATGATATGAGCGAAGGCGAACGCGCCGGTGATGCCCAGCAAAAGAAACAGCGAGATCATGATTATCAGCCATCGTAACAGAATTGATGCGCTTGCATTGACGGAATCTTCATGCAGTCCTATGCGCATAACGCCCACGGAGCGGTCGATAATCGGGACGGCAACATCGAGAATGCTTCTGCCCGACGCCATGGCAGGAATGATACGTCGCATCTGCAACGTCGTATCGGATATGAACTCCGCTGTACTTCTCAAGTCATCCGGGACGCCACGTTCAAATGAATGCGCGAGGATTTTTCCCGTCGCAGCTTCGATGAAGGCATAGACAACCAGTGAATCGAGTTCGAGGAGATCATCGACAATGCGCTGCAGTCCGACAAAATCGTCATAGAGCAGAGGATGTTCCGCTGCTTTCGCACTGCTGCGCGCAACGAAGAGGGCATGCTGATCGAGTTCCGCCTGTATGGATCCTCTGATGTGACTCAGAATCACTGTGATATTGATCGCGCCGAACGTCAGCACGACCACCGTCACCGCAAGCAGAACTTTCATGAAGAGAGGAGCTGCAACCCGTTTCATCGACGCACCGTCCGGTTGATCTCCCTGACCGTGTCATACTCGGCATCATTGCCCGGTATAAACCTGTCAATCCCGAGAGCGGAGAGAATCGCCTGTCCGCGTGTATTCTCATGCATGCTGCAGAATATTTCGCGAAGGAGGGCTTTCGTCGAATCGGGTGTCCCCACCGGAGTGACAAAGGGTGGAATACCGTAGTATCCGGACCGCTCGATGACACGGATGTTTTTCACTGCTTCCGGATAGTACGCGCTGAATGAGTCATAGATCAGACTGTGCACCGTGGCGGCATCGACGATACCCTTGTTGACCAGCCGGATGGAATGATCATGGGCATGCGAAAAAAACACATCGGAAAAGAAATTATCGCCTGCGAGAGACAGCGTGTGGAGGCGGTACTGCATATAGGCATAACCACTGAACGACAGCGGATCGGTATAGGCGAAGGTCCGTCCTTTCAGATCGGCAACAGTATGGATATCCTGCGACCTGTTTGCGAGTATGAAGGCGCGGTAATGCACACGCCCCTGCGAAACCGGAACGGCCAGCAGGTCAACCACTCCCCGGTCGCTGAGGTCTGCATAGACGATAGAGCACACAAATGCCACATCCACTTCCTCCCTCTCCAGCAGGATATTGGTTTCCCTGTACGACCTGCGTTGTTTTATCTCCACCTTCCTCCCCATTCTCCCTGAGATGTAGGTAACCAGATCCAGGTAATGTGAAAAAGTCTCCTCTGGAGACAACATGGCGGAAAGCGCGACTCTCAGAGGCGGGTGAGCCGACGAAGAATCGGACGGGAGTTCGTGAACACTACCGACCTGCTCAAAATCAACGATGACCGTGGGTTGTTTGTCAACGCGCTCTCCGCACGCGGCAAGGAAGCACAGCAACAGCGCGACCGGTGTGATGACATATCTGTGATGCGCCCTGCTGCTTGCATACTGATATTCCGGTCGTTTCATTGCAGTACTCCGTTGCTCACTTTTCTCCGAAACCTGTTGCGACTCAATAAAAAGTAGCACCGGCCGCAGCAAAATCAAAAAACACCCCCCTGTTCACGACACCGGGAACAAGTGCATCCCTGGAGCAGATACGGAAAGACGTTGTTTCGAAGAGGATCGAGCCGCGGGTTTCTGCACTCCGACGGATTCTTCTTCCAGAGCTGCCATGCTGCCGTAGCAGTTTGCCGCGCCACGGAGGCAGGCGCAGCGCCGGTGCGGATGGCTCACGCCGTGATCGCCGGTGACCTCTCGTTCGGGTCAACAGGATACCGGGGCAAGCGCAACGTGAACGTACTGCCTCCTCCCACGGTGCTCTCGATGGTGACATCCCCGCCAAGGAACCGGGCAAGACGCCGTGAAATGGCGAGGCCGAGTCCGGTGCCGCGTCGTGTGTTGCTGGTCGGGGTATCGAGCCGTACGTACGGATCGAAGATCCGCTCGAGCTGATCGGGTGGGATCCCCGGACCATGGTCCCGAACGTGAAACTCCACCGTCTGCCGGTTCGCCTCCAGTTTCAGGTCCACGGATCCTTCCGCATATTTTATCGCGTTTTCGACAAGGTTGGTGATGATCCGCCGCACCTTGACCGGGTCGGTAGTGGCCATAACCGCTTCTTCCGCTCCGTGCAGGTGAAGCTCGTGGTCCGAAGCGATCATCGACGCACCTGCCGTGGCAAGTACGTCCCGCGCGACCTCGGCAAGATCCGCCTCACTCAGGTTCAGCATCTCCCCTCCGGCTTCTGAGAACGAATAGGTAAGGACCTCATCGAGGATGTCGACGACGTTGGAGACGCTTCTCCTGATACGCGCCAGATAATCCTTCTGCGCCGTGTTGACGGGACCGGCAACTCCGGTCTCGATGAGCTCGGAGAAACCCGTCACGGTGCTGAGCGGTGAACGGACCTCGTGGCTGATCGTGGAGAGGAATTGGCCCATGTCCCTGTTGGCCCGCTCCAACGATTCCTTGGCCGCACGCAGTTCCACCTCACCGCGTTTGCGCTCGGTGATGTCGTGGATACCCAGCAGGACGAGCTGGACGTGGTCGATCCGCCGGGCATTGACCAGCATCACCCGGTGCCCGATTTCCTCGAATTCGTGTTCGATCTCGAAGTCGTTGAAAAAGTCATTCCCTGGCAGCACGTCCTCAAGCAGCCGTCGCAGCTCGGGAATGTCCCACTGTCTGTTGCCGAGTTCCTCCAATCGCTGGCCGATCGTGTCCCCGGAATTCACGCCGAAATGCTTGTAGAACGCCGGGTTCGCGGTAACCACACGAAAATCCGCTGTGAGAACGAGCAGTGGTTCATGGAGGGTTTCGACGATGTCTTCTGCGAAGACCTTGGCATGCCGAAGTTCCTCCTCCATCCGCTTACGCTCGCTGATGTCGATGAAATTGACGACCACGCCCTCGATCCGGTCATCTGCTGTCCGGTAGGGCAACACGCGCGTGAGGTACCACTGGCCCTTCTCGTCCTGGACTTCCCGCTCGACGGCGGTGAGCCGTTCGAGGACAGTCTGCGCATCCTCCATGAAATCCCTATAGCCGAGACGGTGCGTGAGATCCGAAATGGGGCGGCCCTGATCCGCCGGCCGCACGTTGAAAATTTCGGCCAGCTTCGGGGTGAAGCGCACGATCCGCAGTTCCCGGTCGAGAAAGAGGATGGCAATGTCCGTGGCAACCAGCAGATTCTGGAGGTCGCCGGAGAGCTGGTCCAATTCCTCCACCTTGTGGCGGTTTTCCTCGTTGAGCGCCTGGAGTTCTTCGTTGATGCTCTGGAGTTCCTCCTTGCTCGTCTCGAGTTCCTCCATGGTTGCGCGGAGTTCTTCGTTCGACGATTCGAGCTCCTCATTGGACGCCCTGAGTTCTTCCTGGGTCGCTTCATAATCCTCAATGGTAGCCTGCAGCCGGTGTTCGGCCACGAGCAGTTCAGCCTCGAGCTCACCGCCCCGCCCTTCCTGCATCGTATTCCGGCTGTCGTCGTCGGAACGTTCTTCTCCCGATGTCTCGGGCGCTGCCCGCTCAAGGAAAAAGATCAACGCATAGCCTTCCACTTCGAATGCCACCGCCGTCCGCACGTGCATGACGACGGTCCTTGTCTCGCCATCGAACCGTATCGGGACCGGCTTTGATTCCACAGCCGCTCCTCCCTGCTGTTGCGCTGCGCGCAGTGCTTCCCGCAGTTCCGTGCGGAGCTCCGGTCGAACAATCTTGAAGACGCCGACGGTGGGCTCGCCGCCGGGATGAAGCAGGTAGCGCCCCGCGTGCTCCGAGAGATGGATGACCGTATTGTCAGAGTTCAGCAGCAGGCTGGGTGGCGCGTAACGCTCCACTATCCGCTCGTGGAGTGCGCCGGGCGTTCTGTCTTGCCGCAGATGATCCTTCTCAATGATGGCTGGATTCCTGGTCCGGATCAGCGGAAACAAGGGAATACGGAGCTCCGCACCGGTAACGGTACGACGCCGGTAAATCCGATGCTCCTTGTCCTGCGCCAGAAAGAGCTTCGATGCGTCCACGGCCTCTGAAGGACCGAGGAGGAGAATACCTTCGGGCATGAGGGAGTAATGGTAGAGCGCCAGAAGATCCCGCTGGACCTCCTGATTGAGGTAGATCAGGACATTGCGGCACGCGATCAGATCGAGCCTGGAGAAGGGCGGGTCTCCGAGCATGTTGTGCTGTGAGAACAGGACCAGCTCGCGTACCTGCTGCCGGACCCTGTAGCCGCCGTTTTCCGTATGGAAGAACTGCTGCAGGCGCTCAGGACTCACGTCGGCCTCAATCTCACCCGTGAAGACCGCCTCGCGCGCCCGCGCCAACGATGGTTGGTGCAGATCGGTGGCGAATACCTGGAGCCGTGGTGACGCAGCGTGATGCATGGCTTCCTCGAGGAGCAGTATTGCCAGTGAAAAAGCCTCCTCGCCCGTAGCACAGCCCACGCTCCACACCCGGATGGTGTCTTCCGGCCCCTTCCCTCTGAAGAGCTGCGGCACGACTTGCCTTGCCAGCGCCTCGAAAACTTGCGGGTCGCGGAAGAAACTGGTTACCGTGATGAGAAAATTGTCGGCGAGGGTTTCAACTTCCGACTGGTCGGAACGCAGGATTTCAAGGTACTCCTCCAACTCCACGACCTGAAGGAGTTGCATCCGGCGGGCGATGCACCGCAGTACGGTCGGTCGTTTGTAGCGGCTGAAGTCCCGTTTTGTTCGTGTCCGGACCAAGGCGAAAAGATTCTGCATCAGTCGGTGGTGCTTCCCATCGCTGGTCGATACATCCCCGGACACTGACACCCGCGGATCCGTACTGATGAAGCGCAGCACGGCCCCCGGGATCTCCGCGACCGGGAGTACGGCATCCACATCGCCCGTCGCAATGGCGCTCCGCGGCATGCCGTCGAACTCGGCCTCGTCCGGGTCCTGCACCAGCGTTAGCCCACCCTTGGCCCTGATCTCGCGGATGCCCCGGGCGCCGTCCGAGCCCGTACCCGTCAGGATCACACCCACCGAATGACCGTGGTGGGTGCGGGCAAGCGTACGGAAGAAGTGGTCCACCGGTCCGCGCTGCCCCGCCTGCGCCTCCAACGTCGAGAGACGAAGGTGTGTGTCGACGGCGTTCAGATTCGCATTCGGTGGAATCACATAGATCTGGTCCGGCTCAAGTATGATCGTTTCCGTGATCTGTCGTACCGGGACTCCCACCTGCGGCTGGAGAAGTTCGGAAAGGTGGCTCGCGTGCGTCGGCGACAGATGCATCACAACGACCCACGCCACTCCGCTGTCGGCAGGAATCCGGGAAAAGAAAATCTTGAGTGCGGCCAGGCCACCTGCCGACGAGCCGATACCAACCACGGTCAGGTGAGAGGGCGCGCCGTCGTCGCCCGGTACAATCTTGTCAGTCATTCGGTCTTTCTGCTTCATGTATAAACTCCGTTGCAGATTCAAACGCAGAACAGGCACCGGGCAATCGTAAGTCCGGGACGAATACAACGTGATAGCCGAAGACCTGGTCAGCGGAAGCAGCAACACGCCAATGTGTGTTCATCATCAATCCGAAACCGGGATTTCGTGGCAAGGGAGCTACACTGAACAATCGACGATATCAGAGTCAGCGCGTCTGCGCCATTTCATCCTTCACCGATTCAATCACTCCCTGCATGTTCTTGATCGCATATTTGAGGTTTGTACCGTCGCGAACAGACCTCCTGGAGACCTCGACAATTGCATCGATACCCTTTGATGTCAGATCGGTGGAGAGGAATGTACGGATTTCCTGCACGTCGGAGACGTACGTTTTGAACGCCGACTTCACACTGACGCCACTTTGGGCGATACGTCCGTACGCTGTGCCGAGTTCGTCGCGACGCTGGTCGCTGAGCGCCTGGATATCAGGGTTGTCGTAGGTCGTGCCTTCCTTCTTCCACTCCGCGAAATACTCCTTGCCGCGTGCTTGCATCTTGTCTGCATGCGCAGAAAACGATTTCTCCATTTTTTCGATTTTCTCCACATTTGCGGCAAACTCGTCAAAGGCCTTTTTGACATCAGTCTGGTTGAAGTTGACCAGGTTGTCAAGCGATTGTCCGGTGGCATCGAGTTGCACGACAATACGTTGTATATCGTTTTCAACGGTCTGCATCGTGGTCCGGGCATCATCGGAACGCTCCATGCTGGTCGATGCACAACCTGCAAGCAGGAGGTGCAATGAGAGGAGGAGGAACGTGTGTCTCGTTATGGACTGTGTGATAGATTTCATGATAACTCCATAGAATCTGCGCTGGTGATGAGGGATCAGTAGTGACACTTCCAAGATTGCTTATTCGGGTGAAGCAACCATTACATTATTCCGGAAAAAAGTTACATATTTCACACCCTCCGGGGGTATCCGGGCCGGTATGACCTTCCCTGTCACCGCCGGTCTCCTGCAAGTTCCACTCCCGGGAATGTCCACATTGCAACTTCTGCCAATCAGAACCCCGATCCGGACGCACGATTCAAGCAACGTGTTTAATATGGGCGTGTACAGGATGTTTTTTTTCAATTCAACTTTCTCTTCGATACCTTGATTCCTCAGCTTTCTGCACTGTGCGTTTCCTTGTGGAGGAAGAGGCATGAAGACCTCCATCAACGGCATGCATGAACACCGGACATGCGACACGCATCGACCGGTGGCATGGAAGCGGGCAGCGCTGGGAGGCAACACAGTCCTGCTGGACAGGTGGTAATCGCAAAACGCTGTATCGCGCACCGGATGGGACGCTGTTCCATGCAGGCCGGGGCGGAGGATGGCTCACGCCGTGATGGCCGGTGACCTCTCGTTCGGGTCAACAGGATACCGGGGCAAGCGGAGCATGAACGTACTGCCTTCTCCCAAGGCGCTCTCGATGGTGACATCCCCGCCCGGGAGCCGGAATTATTTCGCTGCGCGACGCAGATTCCTGAGACACGGCAGTTATTTCTGTATTTTGTTCCGTGCTGATATTTTTTATTTTGCCATATGGCCAATACGCCAAGCAGCTTGATTACGATTTTCATTTCTTTTCAACAATACCATGATGCGATTCCGCGATAATTTTGACTCGACGACAAACGCATTTGAAAGACCGCTTCAATGTTCTCAAGAGACACAGCATTCCCGGCTTCTTCGCATGTCTTCAGCTTTGTGGGAACAGTATTTCCTTCAGCCGGAAGACGCAGCAGAGACTACTGTGAGGCTGGCCCTGCTCAGCGTGGAGTATCGTGTATGACATTCACCGATATCCTTTCCGGCATCATACGTGGAATTCTGACAGGGATACCCGTTATTCTCGTGATGTTGTATCAATCCGGCGACCTCGCCGCCCAGGACATTTCATCCCGCTATGACCTCACCCGGCTGCTTGACACCGCCCTGAAGGACAATTACCTCCTGCGGGCCAACGAGAAGAATTCACTGATCAAACAGGCTGATATTGAAATCACAAGAACCGATTACCTGCCCGAGATCTCAACCTCGTTGAGCGCCTCGTTCTGGAAGTTTCTTCTCCCGAACAAACAAAGACTTCTGGGAAACAGTCTTACCGACATATATTCCGATATCGCTTTCCGTTATACTGTTTACGACTGGGGTCAGCGGGATACCAGGATCCGTATCAAGGAAGATGAGATAGCGGCACATGACTACATCGGACGAACTCTCCGTACTCTGATCATCTGGAGTGTCAGCGACACATATTTTGAAGCGCTCAGGGCCTTGGCGGCGGTTGATGCATACAGAAATTCGATTGAGCAATTGAGATCACACCGCCGATACGCCGAACATCTCTACAACATCGGCAAGGTGCCGGCGATCGATATTTTGAAAATCGAGGTTCAAATCGCGGAAGAAGAAAGGGCATTGCGAACGGCAGAACACAGCGTCATTGCCCAGAAAGTGAAACTGCATCGACTGTGCAACCTTGAGGACGGCACGCAACTTCTCCTTGAGGATCATTCCAGCGAATACGTTGAAGGCAGGATGGATCGGCATCTGTCGCCCGATTCAATTTATTCTGAAGCGCTGACCAATCACCCGGAGATGAAGGTTGCCGACTCTCAAATACGTGCAGAGTCGGGACAGAAAGAGCTTTACAGTCTGGAAATCAGACCGGAGCTTTATTCCTACGGCATTGCCAGCTGGGAACATGGCTATCTGCCGTTCGGCGATAATTTCAACTACAACATCGGCATCGGTATCCGTTATACCATCCCCTTCCTGCGCGGAAGCAACTACAATACCAGAATGGCGCAAAGTGATTTACGGATAGAACAGATCGAAGACGAGAAAGCACAGACACGCCTCGACATCAAAAAGGAGATAGACCTTGTCCTGACTGCTATAGAGGAGTCGAAGGCGGAAATGTCGTCCAATATCGCAATCATGGATCTGGCCGGTGAAACACTGCAGACGGCCCTTGTTATGTATCAAAGCGGTCAGGGCGCCATATTGGATGTGCTTGATGCGCAGGCCATAATGACCAAATCAACCATTGCGTACCGTACATCAATGCTGGCGTTCCTGCAATCGCTGGCCAAACTGAATTACGTGACCGGAAACGATAGTTATCCATTTTAGCGTATTTGTAAAAATGAAAGCATTTTTCATTCAACATCTTCCTTTGTTCGTCAGCGTTGTCCTGCTGCTCTCTGCCTGCAATGAGAACGCCGATCCAAAACGAAAATCTCCAGGCGGCAAGATCCCGCTGGCAGAAGTCACAGCCGTGGAACGGAGAGATATGACCTCGATTATCGAAATCACGGGAACCATCCAGGCCAATATCTTCACCGATGTCAACGCGCCTGTCGATGGTATCGTGGAGTCTCTGATGGCACGTGAAAACCAGAAGGTCGAGAAAGGGAGCATTATCGCCGTCATCGATCCCATTGACCGTGTCAGCGCCATTTCAAACAACACGTTGCAGATCCAACGGTTGGAGAAGGCTTTGTCGGACGAAGGAAAGACGGAAGAGGAAAAGCAGGGCTTGCTGCTGGAGCTGGAAAAAGCCCGCAGTGATCTCACATATGCCGAAAACATCTACCGCACGGTTCCCGTCGTCTGCCCCTTGAGCGGACTGGTGACACATCGATGGACTGACCGGGGCAGCCAGGTCGCTGCGAAGGATAAATTGCTGACCATCAGCGACATGCGTTCACTCGTCATAAAGGCCGAGACAAATGAAAAATATTTTGCAGCTATAACACAGGGTCGCAGATTACCCCTGACGCTGAACGCCTATCCCGATCGATCCCTCACCGGTATCATTCGATTGGTCTACCCGCAGATCGATCCGGTAACACGTAATGTAAAATTCGACATAGAAATTCTGAATTTTGACCGGACACTACTGCCCGGGATGCTGGCTCAGATAGAGCTACCGGTGACAATACGCAAGCAGGCGCTTTCCGTTCCGGAAGAGGCTGTTCTTGCGGGCCCCGATGGCACGCGCCTTGTATACATCGTGGATAATGACAGCATCGCCCACCGCCGTCAGGTCGTGACGGGGATAGCTGAAGGTGGTATTATCGAAATCACACAGGGAGCAGCGGAGCATGAGATGGTAGTCACCAGCGGACAGGAGGTACTGAAAGACAAGAAGAAGGTAACATATTCCATACTCCCTGAACGATCAGAATAATGCAGATTACGATTCACTCTATAAAGCACCCGCTGGGCACGATCATGCTCATGATCGTATTGATGGTTGTCGGCGTGGCCGGTTTCCTCCGCTTTCCCACCAACATGTTGCCTGACATTACCTATCCAATGGTGAAGGCCTATGTCTATTGGCCGGGTGCAACTCCGGAGCAGATTGAAAACGAAGTGGCTGCCGTTGTCGAACGGAAAATGGCGACCGTCGATAACCTCGACTACATCGAATCGACATCGGAAGAAGGTGTCTACACCTTACTGGTAAATTTTGATTATAGTGTAGACCGCGATGTTGCGTATCAGGATGTCCTGGCCAAGATGGGCCTGATAAAAATGGAACTACCACAGGGGATTCTCGAGCCGGTCATATTCAAAGCTGACCCCTCTCAGCTCCCGGTTGTCGAATTACTCGTTTCATCGGAAAACATGAGTATGACACAACTTCGCACCTGGGTTGAAAATGAATTCCAGGAGGAGTTCGCGTCGGTCAAAGGCTCGGCCGGGACCGCCCTTTCAGGTGGAATGATGCGTGAAATACGTGTCCATATCGACCCGGTGAACATGCAGGGATACAACATCACCTGGGCCGAAATCATAAACAGGTTGAGAGCGGAAAACCTCGATATGATCGGCGGGCGGATGGTCACCAACAACCGGGACTATATCATCCGAACGTACGGTGAATATGCGTCGATCGAAGATATTGAAAACCTCATTGTAAGCAAATCTCAAAGCGACGGGAAAGTCCTGCTGAAAGATCTGGCCCGTGTAGCAGACCATCATGGATTACAGAGAATTCGTACGAAATACAATGGCAAGGAAGGCGTACGCATATCCATTTTCAAGCAGGCCGATGCCAATGCGGTCGATGTTTCCGATTTAATCTCCCAACGCATGGACCTCCTCCGGGAAGAACTGCCCCCTGCGACACACATCGAGTTGATTTACGATCAGGCCGAGTACGTAAGGCTGGCGACAAACGGCGTGCGCGACGCCATGCTGCTGGCAGCACTTTTTGTGACCCTCGTGACTGCATTTTTCCTCTCGGGGTGGCGACGGTTGTTATCGCTCGTACTGAGTTTGCCTGTGACCATTTCGGGCACATTCTTCCTGATGGATCTTATGGGGTTTTCCATCAACATATTTACGTTGGGCGGTCTGGTTGTGGCTATGACCGTCGTGCTCGACAACAGCGTAGTGATGCTCGAGAACATCACGCGCCTGCAGGAAACAACGGATCCCGATTCTCCGTCGCCTGTCACGGAGGGGGCACTGCAGATCAGTGGCGCCATCCTGACTGCGACACTCACCTTCCTCGCGCTCTTCGTTCCGTTTCTGCTCATCCCCGGACTCACCTCGCTCCTGTTTCGTGAGCTGGTCATTACCGTAGCGATCATCATTTTCCTCTCGATGATTGTCTCACTCACGGTTACCCCAATGCTTATGGCAATGTTGTATCCCGAAGGGACCCCTGTTCGCAAGAAGCACTCGCACATTGCCCGAATTTCGGATTATCTTATAAACAAGCTGATACATTATTACAAATATGCATTGGATTGGTCGCTGAGACTGCGCTGGGTTGTCCTTCTTGCGTTTATCGCGTTACTCATCCCCGGGTACATCTTCCTGCAGAAAACCGGATCCGAATTCCTGCCCAAAGCCGATGACGGACTGATAACCGTAAAAGTGATGATGCCCACCGGGACGTCGATGGAAGTGACGGATAATGTGCTTTCTCTCATTGAGGAAACGATCGCCCGACAGGATTACATACACGGGTACGCCAGCCTCGCCGGTGGCAAGGTCTGGGGTCTCGTGACGACAGAAAACAGTTTCGAGGGTGAATTGAACATTCAACTGGTGCCCGCTTCCGAGCGGCCGATGGATACGGATGCTTACGTCGAGAAACTCCGTCCCATTGTGATGAATTCCATCAAAATCCCGGGCGCGACAATAAAGGTGTTCCATACAAAAATGAAAGGGATCCGCCGTACCGGACAGTTTGATATCGAACTGGAACTGATGGCACCGCGAAGCGAACCTTTGCAGGATATCTATTCGCATGCAGCCGCCATACGTGGAGAACTGCAGGGTCTTGATTTTCTTTCGGGACTCGATATATCCATCCGGCTGACCAAACCGGAATACAATGTTATTGTTGACAGACAAAAGGCCTTCGACCTCGGCCTGACGATGGATGACATCGGGCAGACGGTCAGAACCATGGTGGATGGTTCCGTTGCGACCCGGTACAAGGATGGTGCGTACTATTACCCGATCAGAGTAGTGATCGACGAGCGTGAAATTCACTCGGTGGCTGACCTGGAGAATATTTCCGTCTCTTCGTCGATAGGGACAACAGTGCCATTACGCGTCGTTGCAGACGTGATAAAAACCACTGGCCCCATTCAAATCGACCGAAAGGACCAGGACAGAGTGATCAAGGTCACTGCCAATGTCGCCGGTCGCAGCGTGGGAGAAGCGACCGCCGCTATCCGGGATAAATTGAACGACTATAATTTACCAACCGGATATCGGTTGAATTATGGCGGTGGCTCTCAAATGCTCGCCGAGAATATGCAGCAAATGACTGTCATTCTGCTGTTTGCCCTGTTCCTGGGATACGCCATGATGGTGTTGTATTTCGAGAGCTTCCTGAAACCCCTGATCATTATCATACGAATTCCGCTTTCGCTCGCAGGCATATCCTTCGCTATGTATATCACCGGGACACCCATCAGTGTTACAGCACTGATAGGCATCATCATGCTTACCGGTATGGAAATCAATAATGGGGTCCTGCTGATCACGTTTATTGATGAGCTTTGCGCGCAAGGATACAGCGTTATCGATGCCATCAAGGAAGCGGCCATATTGAGACTCCGGCCCATCCTCATCACCGACATTAACAGCCTGTTCGGGTTACTACCCCTCGCGCTCACTTTGGGAGACGGTACGGAAATGCTGAAACCGATGGCTGTCGTCGTGATCGGAGGACTACTCTTTGGATTGCTGCTGGTGTTCCTATTCATCCCGGTAACATACATGATCCTCTACGAACGAAAACCGGTGCAAACTCTCACACACTGATGCAGCCCATCGGTGCACCATGCTTCCATCGTCTGATGATCTGGCCATCCTCATAATCTCTGCGACAATGCAGCATGCCGAAGGGTTGCCTGAAATGTCTTCATAGGCGTACGTATGAAGTTGTATGCTCAGAACGCAACAGCAGTATGGGAATCGTGGCAACAGATGTTCCTGGTTTCTTGACATTCCGCCCGGATTGTCGTAATATTCCGAAGTTTCATTCGACAGGATTCCATTCCTCGCCAAACATCGACCAGGAGGCCGACATGAGAGCACGTTCTTTCATCCTCGCTGTATTCTGCATGTTTTTCCTGTGCGCACCGCGGGATGTCCTCACACAATCATTCTTCACTCTTCAACCCGAACCTGCAGGGGGAAACATTCATGCGATCGCATACGCTGCCGACGGGAATCCGGTCTGCATGACAGCGACACGCATCTACCGGTGGCATGGAACAGAGCAGCGCTGGGAGGCAAGACAGTCCTACTGGAGAGATGGTAATCGCAAAACACTGTATCGCGCACCGGACGGCACGCTGTTTGCCTGCGCCCCCACGGCGGGGTTGTATATGTCAAAGGATGACGGGCGGACATGGACGAAGGTCGCCGGTATCGACAGCTACAGTTACGGAATCACCGCCACTCAGGACGGGACGCTGTTCCATGTCGGGCGTGGCGTGCAGATGTCCACCGACGGCGCCGCGACCTGGACCGACCGGAGCAGCGGTATAATCGATGATGATTTGAAAGCCATCGTCGTTCAGTCGGACGCTTCCCTGCTCGCTACGTCCTGGAATGACGGTGTGTACCGGACAACCGACAACGGGGCGTCATGGCAGCTCATCGTGGGGTCGCCGACACGCGTGCTCCGATTGTTCGTCACATCCGGCGGAAAGGTCTGGGCAGCCGGCAACGAGCATACCCACTTCTCCACCGACCAGGGCGAGACATGGACACCGGCAACAGGCACCTTCAGCGGCAACATCGGTGGATTCTGTGAAAGCCCCGCTGGTACATTGTACGCCGCTTCCACCTGGGCGCAAGGCGGGCTCTACCGGTCGACCGATGACGGAGACACATGGATGAAGATCAGCAGTGAAACCGGATCTCACGCACGCAATGATCTGGCGTCCAGCAGTACCGGCGAGCTTTCCTGCGCCCACGGAGCCGGAGTACAGACCTCGAAGGACAATGGCGACACCTGGCCGTGGCGGAATGAAGGGCTGAACGCTGCGTCTATCCGGGGTTTCGTCGAGAACGGATCCGGTGTTCTGTTCTGCAATGTGGCATGGAGCGGCGTGCATCGTTCCTCCGATCACGGATTGTCATGGACGAGAGTCTGGAATACGGATTTGCCGCCGTGGATTCGTGTCCTGCGCATCGACAGTGACGACGCTCTCTTTGCCGCTTCAGACGAATACCTCTATCGCAGCAGCGACGATGGCACGACATGGCAGCACCTGAATGCGCAGCACAGGTTCCAGAACTGCACAGACGTGTTGCTTATCCCGCCGCAGGCCCTGCTCACCGCGGAGAATGGGCGGTGTTCGTACAGCAGTGACGGCGGCGCACACTGGGAACTGCGCTCGCAGGGGCTCCCCCGATCAAGGATGACTGCATTGCTCCGGCTTCCGGACGGAATGATACTTGCAGCTCTCTCCGACAGCGGATTGTACCGATCGAACAACGACGGACTGACATGGGAGAAATTCGGCGACTTCCCTTCCGGTATAGACATCAACGATATGGCGTTACGTCCGCCCGCAACGGTGTTCGCCACAACCATGCGGGATGGTGTGTATCGTTCGAATGACGGGGGCATTCATTGGACGCGGCTGAAACGGGGGATGCAGACTCCCTACATGAAAGCGCTGCATGTCTCTCCCGCGGCAGGTGTGTACATCGGTTCTACCGAAGGGGTATTTTTTCTCGAAGAGGAGAAGGATACATGGATACCGTTGGAGGGGATCAATCATCAGGTCAACGCGTTCATTACCGATTTCCGCTCGTACCTGTTTGCCGGCACGGAGAGTGACGGTCTGTACCTCGGCCGGACAGCACTCACCGTTCCCCTTGCGGTGCTTCCCTCACTGCTGACTCCCATGGATGGAAGCAGCGAGACAGGGACAGCGCCCGATTTTTCCTGGAGCGAGGTGCAGGACGCCCTGTACTATCACCTGCAGGTAGCAGAGGACGCATCGATGTCCTCGCCGGTGATCGACTCGGTATTTTCCGCACGCGCAATGTTACGCGTCGGCGGACTCGCGGATTCCCGGCAATACCACTGGCGCGTTCGTGCCGGAAACACTGCCGGTGCAGGCGGTTGGTCGGCAATCCACTCATTCCATACCGGAAAGATCTCGCATATTGCCACATCCGTTGCCCCCGCTCGCAGCATTCTGTACCAGAACTACCCGAATCCCGTGCATGGCCGGACACAGATAGCATTCACGCTGGCGGAGAGCGGGCCTGCGGAGTTGTCCGTCTACAATATTCTTGGAGAAAGAATCCGCATACTGGCGCACGGACATTTGCGCAGCGGTGTCCATCATGTCGGTTTCGATGCCTCCGCCCTGCCGGAAGGAAGCTATCTCTACCGTCTCGAGACCGCCCGCGGCTCCCTGAGCAGGACATTGACCGTCTTGCGATAGTGCGGAGTGAGGAGTGCGGATTCATGATGTTCGACGGCGCTTGAGGGTTTTGACACTTGTGACGAGGATGGCGGTAATTTCGCTGGATTCGCTCAGGAGATCGGTGAGCAGGGCAGCAGGAACGATGTTTGCCTCGATCAGTATTTCCAGCCAATACACGGTTTCATCACGTTTCTGCAGGGCGACCTCGAGCTTGCTGATCATCTCGGCATCGGAGCGGCTGCGCCTGCCCTCCCGTACATGGGCACCAACGGACGTCCCCGACCGCAGCATTTGTTTGCCGATCACCTGTGCCTCCGTCCGTTTCGGTAGTGACACATACAAGCGGATAATACGTAACGCGAACAGCTTTGTCCGCTGCACGATCTCCGGCTTCCCGTTATGTCCGGTTTTCACCCTATTCGTCACTCATCACTCCTCATTCCTCATTCCTCATTCATCACTCATCAATATTTCACTGGCGAGTGTACCGGTGAAAACGACTTGACATGAATACAGCAGTACTATATTTTAGTATCTTTAGCGAGATCCACCCATTGATGTGGAAGGGATTGTGAACAAGAAGTTACAGGAAACGTATGAGAGCATCTTCGAAAAGCCGGTCAGGTCAGACATACACTGGTCGGACATTGAAAAGCTCCTGGAAGGACTCGGAGCGAGTATTACTGAAGGCAGAGGTTCAAGAGTGCGGGTTGTGCTGAATGGCGTGAAAGCGGTCTTCCATCGTCCGCACCCCAAGCGGATCAGTGACCGTGGGCAAGTGACATCTGTTCGAAGGTTTCTGGAGAATGCCATTAAAGACCCATGATGTGAGAACAGGTTGTGCGATCAGCCGGGATGCTACGCAGTTGCAGGATCGAACTTCGGATTCACACAAAGGAGACAGGACATGTTGGAGTACAAGAACTACAGAGCCAGGGTGGAGTACATTGATGACGCCAGGATTTTCCATGGGGAAGTTCTCGGGACAAAGGATGTGATTACCTTTCAGGGAACCACTCCTGAAGAGATCGAAACCGCCTTCCGTGATTCGGTCGATGACTACCTCGATTTCTGTGCTGAACGAGGTGAAGAACCGGATAAACCGTATTCCGGAAAGTTTGTCGTGAGGATGCCGGAGATGGCTCACAGGTATATTGCCGAGATCGCGAGGGCGGAAGACAGCAGCATCAATGCTGTTGTCCTTCGCGCAGTGTTCGAGCTTATTTCTAAAGAGACTGGTAAATCGGTAATAACCGGGAACAGGCACAATGACCCGGGCGCCGGGCATTCGGAGCATCATGCCAGTTCTCGCTGAGCAGTTTTTATCGGAGACAGAATTCACATACGCATTCCGGAAACAGAAATGGGATGCGTCGTGCAACGCAAGCGGAAGCTGTGTATCGGAGGGTTATACGTCGCTGTCTTCAGGAAAACAGGACGAAGCCAGCAAAAACGCAAGCGGAAACTGTGTCCAGGGGAGTTGTATGTCGCTGTCTTCCGAAACATACGACAAAGATATGAATTGTGTAAGTGATGACATCAACAGGAGTTCCGTCGTATCGCGGGGTCGCGGAGCATCCGGGTGATGAACCGTTGTATACCGGGCGACAGTGAATCCAGATGCCAGTCCTGCGCCAGACCCGCGATTTCATTCGCCAGTTCAGGATACTTCTTCGCCATGGTGAAGATGTGTCTGAAGGCGGTGTAGCGGACCGAGGGCGATCTGCCGGGATTTTCCCGGACCGATACGCAGATGTCGAACAGGCGGCCCTCATGTTCTTCGTCCACTTCCATGCGGAACATAATTTTCAGCAGTTCACGCTAGAGAGAACAAGTTCAGAGGAAGCACAGAGCAGGAGTAACCACAGAGCAGGAGTAACCACAGAGAGCCAGAAGGGCAAGAAGGGCTTTTTCGAGGGTTGTTTCTATAAAGTTTCTGGCTTGTCGTGCAGTGCTTCGAAACCGCAAGGTATGAGAAATTACTGACGGACGTGTTCCCCGGTGGTATACCGCCAGATATCAGAAACAGCGTGCAGGGGCGGTTCGCG
>JAGTUW010000093.1 GCA_018224345.1 Bacteroidota bacterium | reverse complement strand
TACCGGTAAACTCCTTGTACCGGTATGCGGGCAGAGTACTCGGCCCTCCCAGTTCAAATGCACGCTGCAGGGGAAGAACCCCGTCACTGATGCCACCGCGCAAGCGCAGATTGAGATTCAGATGCGTGTTGATCGGTTGATATCGACGCAGATCAAGCAGCAGTTGAGAAAATGCAAAATCACCTGCAAACACATCACCGGCTTTCTCGAATTGCAATGTTGCATCCCACCCATTCTTGCGAACGTCAAGGCTGGCCAAGGTGTTCATCCCGGCGGAAAGAATAATGCTGTTGACATTTCCGTTGTTGATACCCGGATTGTCGCGAAAATCTTTGTCCCCGCCGAAAATTGACCAATTTGTGCTTCTCGTCATGCTCGCGTATGTGTCATGCGCGTAGCCGACTGTGGCCCGAAGGTTCAGATCGTCCTTGCCACGAAAATACCAGGATGCGGTTGCGGTGAATCCTCTGCGTTCGAAATAGTCGAGGAAATCTTCCCGTGCGATAAGCGCGATCAGAGTGTTCTCGTCACGGTCAAAGGCCCATTGATCTTTGGAATCAGTGAAACTGTGCCCTTCCGCACCGATTTCGATGATCTGATCCTCAAGGTAAAACGGAAGATACAATCCCAGACTGTAACGCCAGGTATGATTGGCGAAACCGTACCCGAGCGAACCAGTGCTCACAAGCCAGGGCTTGCTGTTCCAGTAGATGCGTTTTGACTGAGCAATACCGAGATAAAGACCTTCTACCCGGTTGTAGCGGAAAAGCGTCTCATGCAGGCGCGTCGTAAGCGGGAAGGACCAGGGAAAATTCGATGGAAATTTGCGGAAGAACATTTCATCGACAGCGAACTGATCATCTGCTCCTGCGAACCAGTCGTCTGTGTCCGACCCGTAGCTTGTTTCATCGTCCCACTCATCCCACTCGTCATCCCAATCATCGAAGCTCCCCGGTTCGAGACTTCGCTCCAGCGCGGTGAGCCTTGTCTCCACATCGATGATGCGACGCTCGATTTCCTCGAGTTGCTGGTCTCTCTCCGTGCCCTCCGCTTCGCGCCGTACCATTTCGAATTCCGCACGGAGTTCCTCCAATTCCTGCCGAAGCACTTGTTGTTCCGCATGTACTTCGCTGACTGCCCGGAGGCTGTCTTCCCGTGCATCACCTTCCTGTGCGTGCAGGGATGTGACGTGAGTGGCAAAAAAAATGGTGAAGAGCAGCAGAATCGGCGAAAACTGTGGAATGGACGTGTTCATAATGAAAGATCCCGCAGATGGAAGAAGTACGTGTGTATATGGTTGTCGAACATACATGTTCCCGGAAGACGCTGATGACCTGCCGGAGAAGGGAAATCCCGTCCTCCACTGGCAGAACGGGATTTCCAGCCACTACACTGCGTCAGTCGACCAACTCGATTTTCAATGATTTTGTCGCTGTCACCGGAACACGCATGTTGTTGCTATGAATGACGATGGTCTGATCTACCGTCACATCAGATTCATAGCCGACCGTGACACCGAGATCATTGGAATAGAGGATGGTGGCGGTTCCGTCCTGCGATCCTGTCAATGACATGTCCTGATCTCCACGGGAAATTGTTCCCTTCTGTTTGGCGCTGGTTTTCATTGCAATCTCCAGACAGTCGACTCCGTTGACATCTTTTCTGCCCTTGACCGTGTACTCGAAAGTCTGATCATTCGTGATGGAGCCGCCTGCGGTGGTGTCGATTTTTGCCGTCTTCCATTTCCCGCCGTCTTTGAGGTGCTTGCCATCGAGCTCGGGGAAAATATTCGTTGCGGCAATCAACACCATAACACCATCGCCCTCAATTTCTCTGATGCTCTCATCAATATCGGCGAGCTTCCCGTCAGGCTGGATTTCGAAATCCACCGTCTTCCCTGCCATATCACCGCCGATAGTCTTGGTCTCGTTGGGACTTTCAACGATGACCATTGCGTTGTCAATTTTCGCCTGCATACGGAGATTACCGTTCTCCAGCGATTCAAGCAGTTTGTAGGTTGCCCTGATGATACTTTCGCTGTTCTGTGTCATTGTCTGACCCTGGACCTCCTGAATCGTCAGGTTCGTTTCCTCGATCAGATAGGTGTATTCCTTGCCTTCCTCAAAACGGTATGCGGCGTCCTGTGCGTATATGGTGCCGGTCAGGAGCGCTATGCCGAGGAGGAGGAGGATGGGATACTTCATGATGGTCTCCGTATGTCGTTATTGGAAGAAGATTTCAAGTGTGGTTTGTGTACGAATGGAGGCAGGCATGACACTGCTCTGATCACCAAAAATCGCGCGGGTGAGTTCCTGCTCCACTTCCTGCTCGAATTTGATAGGCAGGCCGTTTTCTGTGGCGACATGGAGGGCTGCGACGGTTATCGCCTCGTCTTCCGTGAATTCCTCCAGATTCTCGAATATGATCTTTTCTTCGAACAGTTTCGAGCTTTTCCATTCAAGCAGAAGACAGCCGTATCCTTTGACATTGCCGCCGTCCTTCACATGGTACGTCACATGCTTGTCCAGCAGGCGCACACCGGAACCGCGGCCGTAATCCGGAAGCTCCTTGTTCGGAAACAAAGTATCGCTGTGCGCGTCCGTCCATTCCATTCCATATGTGAGTTGTTTTGCCGGGAGGACAGGCAGGATCGCTGCCTGCCGAGCGAACATGGCATCGGTGGCGCCGGATCCCAACAATTGTTCCGCGTTCAAGGGGACGAGCGCCTTCGCGCTGAGGACATGTCCGTGAAGGTCCTGTCGTACACGAATGGGTTTTCTGGTGATCAGGTTATGAAGGTCGGGCTGGCCGTGAGCTGCTGACCCTTCACTGTCATCGATGACGATGGCTGTGTCCTGAACAGCGATGTACTGCACTTCCCCGTCAATGCCCTGCTCGAATGTGACGGTGAAATACCGGGTGACACGGCGGTCGATTTCCGTTCTGCGGCCATCGTTGCTCTGTGCGAGAGCGCTTGTATGCTCGACCTGCCTGAAGCGGTATTCGTCTCCTTCCTTCAATCGATACCGTAGATCATAGGGCTGCGCAGACATGGATGCAGGCAGCAGGATCAGAAAAAAGAAGAGAGGGAGAGCCGAAAGAAAGAGAAATCGCGTCATAATCGACTTATGGTTGTGACAGGATCGATATGCTCAAGCAAGTAATGTACAAAAGAATGTTGCTCAAATGAATGCAAAAATTTGCTCACTCTTGCATGACATGATTGGAAGTTCATTACAGCAAAGCAATTCCATATATACAGGACGGATCGGACGAAGGTTCCACCTGACTGTTCCCGGCCGTGTCGCAAGTGGCACAGAGGGCCGCGGCTGTGAAATCGGCTCTCTGTTTCCTCTCCGCAGTCTCATCGTGTTGCAAGCGGCTTCATTCATCGTGTCTGTACACGGCGTTTCCCGCGACATAGGTCGCCAGGACCCTGCTTGCGAGGAAATCCTCACGCGCAACGGTTGTCAGATCCCGGGAAAGTATGACAAAATCCGCCCATTTTCCTGCTTCTATCGAGCCACGTTCATTCTCCATCCCTGCCGCGCGTGCGGCCCACAGGGTGAAGGCGCGGATCGCATCAGCCCGCGACATGCATTGATCTGCGAACCACCCGTTCTCCCAGCGGGCCGGCAGGTCAGCTACGGTCTGATCCGTTTGAAAGAATGAATCGATATGCGCCTGTGACGACGGTCTGCCCTCGGCATCCATTCTGAATGCGGCTGCATATATCCCCGCCAGCGGATCCGGCCGCTCGACAGGGAAATCACTTCCTCCGGGAATGTATGCGCCACCAGAAATCAGTGTGTTCCAGGGATAGGCGATCTGCACGCGTCGGGCGCCAAGACGGGCCTCGGCCCAGGTCATATCACTGGTGCAATGTGTCGGCTGCATTGAAGGAACGACACCCAGCGATGCAAAACGCGGAATATCCTCAATGGAAATGACCTGGGCATGTTCGATGCGCAGGGGGTAGGGAGACGGTGGATGCATCGTCAGTGCCGTTTCATACGCGTTGAGTGCCCGACGGACGGCGGCATCTCCGATCGCATGTACACAGACCTGTAATCCGGCGCCCACTGCGCGCGCGGCTTCGTGGGTAATCACTTCCTCGTCGACAATCGCGATACCGTGGTTCCCGGGATCATCGGCATACTCCCCGAGCAACCAGGCACCGCGTGAGCCGAGCGCTCCATCGGCATACAACTTCAGGCCGGCAAGTATAAGTTGGCTGTTCCCAATGACTTGGCGTCCGTGATGTAACAGGGATTCCCAGGTTTCCGGATTTTCATCATCGATATAGGCGACGAGATGGAACGGGAATTCGTCCTGGGCGATCATCGTGCGAATTGCCTCTATACCGCGCGCATGCATTCCCATGTCATGCATGCCCGTGATGCCGAGCGCCAGGCAACGTGCGATAGCGGAGTGGTAGGCGGCGAGGATTTCCGGGACTGTCGCTGGAGGGATATGTCTGCGTACAAGTTCAATCGCATTGTCAAGCAATATCCCGGTTGCTTCGCCGTTTTCATCGCGCAGAATGCGGCCCCCTTCAGGATCCGGTGTCTCGTCGGTGATGCCGCTGAGCTCGAGAGCGCGGGAATTGACCCAGACGGCATGGCCGTCGATACGCGAGAGGACTACCGGGCGGGACAAGATGATCGCATCAAGGTCTTCCTTGCGTGGAAAGAGCTTTTCGTCCCAGTCATTCTGATCCCAACCGCGGCCCCGTATCCAGGTTCCTCCCTGCTGCGCTGTGAGGTGATTGCGCAGACGCTCGCGCACATCGTCGATGGACGAGCTTCCGATCAGTTGAAGCGTGATTTCTTCCTCACCAAGCCCGAAGAGATGTGCATGTGCATCGATGAATCCGGGGAACACATTGCGTTTTCCGAGGTCCACCATTTCCGCGGCGGACCATCCTGACAATATCGTGGTGTTGTCGCCGATGGCGACGAAGCGTCCTTCGCGCACAGCGAACGCCTCTGCGACGCGGTCATTGTCGTCGATGGTGTGAATGCGGCCGTTGAAACAGATAAGATCACAGGTTTGCTTGGATGTGCAGGCAGACATAATCATCAGGACAGCAGTGAGAAGGGAACAATTTCGCAACATTTTCGCTTTGGCTAAGGAGAAACATATTGGGAACCGTAACCCAATATATTAAAAGGGTGTCATAAGAAACAGACGTCCGGCGTCGGCTGAAGGATTTTCCCGATACCTGATATGCGCATGAGACGGTTTTCTCTCTTGACACAACCATCTCACCGACGTATTATTATAAATAGCCTCTTTCTGGCAGATATTCCGTAGTAACCGGCAGGCAAATTTCATGAGACCCCTCCGTAACACCGTTCTGCTTCTGATTCTCCTGCTGCCGCTCTGTATTACAGCGCAGCTCGATGCACAGTATTTCGGCAAGAACAAAGTTCAATACAGCGATTTCGACTGGTATTATATTCAATCGGATCACTTTGACGTCTATTATTCGAACGACGGCTATCCCTTGGCTGCTTTCGCGGCACGCGTGTCGGAAGATGCGCTTCGCAGTATACAGGAGAGTTTCGGTTATCGGATCAACGCGCGCATTCCGCTGATCGTCTATAATTCCCACAATGATTTTCAGCAGACCAATGTTGTGAGCGTGTACCTCGAGGAGGGTATCGGCGGAGTCACCGAGATGTTCAAGAATCGTGTGGTCGTTCCGTTCGAAGGAAATTATGGACAATTCAGACGTGTTATTCACCATGAGCTCGTCCATGCAGTCATTAACGATATGTTTTACGGTGGGTCATTGCAGGCCGCGATGACCAACCGCATCCGGTTGGTACTGCCGCTCTGGCTGAACGAGGGCATGGCGGAGTATCAGGCGCTCGATGGCTGGGATACGAATTCCGACATGTTCATGCGCGATGCAACGACGAGTAATTACCTTCCGCCCATCCCGTATCTCGGAGGATACTTCGCGTATCGTGGCGGACAGTCGGTCTGGTGGTACATCTCCGAAAAATACGGAAAGAAAAAAGTCGGCGAAGTGCTCAACACGATCCGCTCGGCCCGCAGTCTTGACGAGGGATTCAAGAAATCTCTCGGTTTGACACTCGAGGAGCTTTCCGAGCGCTGGATGAAAGAACAGAAAAAGCTCTATTACCCGGATATCGCCATTCGGGAGTCGCCTGTCGATTATGCCAAACGCCTGACGGATCACACAAAAACCAGATCGTTTTACAATACCAGTCCCGAGATTTCTCCCTCCGGTGATCGCATCGCCTTTATTTCGAATCGTGACGATTATTTCTCGGTGTACGTCATGTCGGCTATCGACGGCAGCGATGTCAAAAAACTCATCGATGGCACCAGCACCGTTGATTTTGAGCAGCTGCATCTGCTGACACCCGGAATTTCCTGGTCCCCGGACGGGAAACACATTGCAATCGCTTCCAAGTCCGGGGCTGATGATGCCTTAAGCGTCATCAATGTAGAGACTGGGGAGTATGAGAAACTGCCGCTCGCCGGAGACGGCATTTATTCGGTGCAGTGGTCGCCGGACGGCGAACATATCGCATATGTCGGCAACACCACGACACAGAGCGATATCTGGGTGTACAATCTCGAAAGCCGGACAATTCGCAATCTCACCGCGGATGTATTCTCCGATGCACAGCCTTCCTGGGCCAGGGACGGGAAAAGTCTGTTTTTCGTCAGCGACAGAAATGACCAGCTCACGAAGGCTGGCCGACCGGAGGATTTCGATATTTACACACATGATTATGCACAGATGGACATCTATCGCATCGACCTGCTGAGTGGAGTCATCACGCGTATTACGAATACGCCGTCAGCTGAGGAATCCTATCCGATCATGGGGCCGGATAACCGGCTTCTGTTCATATCCGATCGCAACGGCATCAACAATCTGTACATCCATGATCTGGAGACGGGGGAAGAGTATCCGGTGACCAACTCGCTGACTGGTATCTATCAGCTCTCTCTGACTGACGACGGCAACAAACTTGCGTTCGCCACCATGTACGAAGCTGGCTTCGACATCTTCGTTATGAAGTCTCCGCTCGAACGCGAGCGCATCGATGATCTGCCGCTCACCGAATATCTCAAGCGACGCGACCGGGAAGGGCCGTTGTTCCAGGATGACGAAGAGGCAGACAGCGACGCACTCGCTTCCCTGGATGTCAGTCCTTCCACTCCTGAATATCGCGAACACAGCGAGGACGTTGTCATCACTCTCGGTGAGCAGCAGACTGGAGCGGAGCACGATAGCACGCGGCAGCAAAGCAAGGGAAGACGGATGCTGTTCGCAGATGACGCCACCGAAGCCACCCCGCGTCATCCCTCCCGAACGTTTGCGATGCAGGACAATATCACCGAGGATGGGGAATTCATCGCTCAAAAGTACAAACTGAGTTTCTCCGCGGATCTTGTCTATGGTCAGGCGGGGTACAGCACGTTCTACGGCGTCGCCGGGACGACGATGATGTCCTTCAGCGACATGCTGGGTGATCATCAGATTCTCTTTCTTACCAATCTTATCGGTGACCTCAAGAACAGTGACTATGCACTTGCGTATTCCTATCTTCCCGATCGCATCGATTGGTCTATACACGGGTTCCACAGTGCGCGCTTTCTGCTTCAGTACACCGGCGGATTGTGGGATGACCTGGTGCGCTACAGACAATACGGCTTCGGTCTGTCAGCGTCCTATCCCTTCGATAAATTCCGGCGGTTGGAAGGAAGTCTCTCATGGATGAACGTCTCGCAGGAAAATCTTGACCGACCGGACCTCCCCATACGCAATCGGTCGTTCATCGTTCCGAATGTCGGTTACGTGCATGACAACACGCTCTGGGGCATGTGGTCGCCCGTGCGCGGTTCACGATATGAATTTCGTGTCATGGGAAGTCCCGGTATCGGTTCTTCCTCGCTGACGTTCGCTTCACTGACCTTCGATTACCGGAAATATTACCGTTTCTGGAATGATTTTTCCTTCGTGCTTCGCGGTTCCGGTGGTGGGAGCTTCGGGGCGAATCCACAACGATTCTTCATCGGGGGCACGGACAACTGGATCAACAGAACGTTCGAGGACGGGCGCATCCCGATCAATTCCGCGGAGGATTTTGCCTTCCTCAGTCCTGCATTGCCTCTGCGTGGCTATAACTACAATGCACGCATCACCACACGCTATGGTCTTGGCAATGCGGAACTGCGTTTCCCTCTCGTGAAGTATTTCCTTGGCGGCGTACTCCCGTACATTCTGCAATCTGTCAATGGAGCTCTGTTTCTCGATGTCGGCGCGGCTTTTGACGACATCGCGTCGTTCAGTCCTTTCACACGGGATATGAACAACAATCTCATTAACCAGGATCTGCTCATCGGCACCGGTGTCGGCGCACGCATGTGGTTCCTCGGTTTCCCGATCAAATTCGACATTGGCTGGTCCTATAATGGTGGTGGCTTCTCGCGTCCGATCTTCTACTTCTCACTCGGTGCCGATTTCTGATCAGCCCGGCGCAACAATCGCTTCCAGGACCGGCAATCGCTTCCAGGACCGGCAATCGCTTCCAGGGCCGGCAATCGCTTCCAGGGCCGGATGCACGCAGCGACCCGGTTGTCGGTGTTTGCATCGCACATTACCAGTCGGATTATTTGTCTTTTTCTGCCTCGTTTCACAATTTGACGTGGCGTTTTTTTCTGTATTACGAGGAATATTCATGAACAGATATACTGTGGCAGTACTGGGGGCGACTGGCCTGGTCGGGAGAACGATGCTCAGGATTCTTGAGGATAGAGACTTTCCGATTTCCACGCTTCGCCCTCTGGCCAGTGCACGCTCGGCCGGAACCACTGTTCCATTTGACGGACGTTTGCTCGATGTGAGCGCAGTCGACGCGCAGCAGTTCGAAGGAGTGGATATCGCGTTGTTCTCTGCCGGCAGCGATGCCGCCAGGGAGTGGGGACCGGTTGCCGTCGAACGTGGCGCGGTGGTGATTGACAACAGCAGTGCGTTTCGTGACAAGGCGGATGTGCCGCTGATCGTACCGGAAATAAACGCAGAGGTTCTTCGCGATGCCGACCCGCGGATTATTTCCAATCCGAACTGCAGCACTATTCAACTGGTCATGGCGCTGCAACCGTTACGGGTGCGCTACGGCATCCGCCGCGTTGTTGTGTGCACCTATCAGTCCGTCAGTGGTGCGGGAAAGAAAGGTATCGATCAGTTGCATACGGAATTGCGTGGAGAGAATGCGCAGGTTCGTGCCTTTGCCCACCCGATCGCGGACAATGTGCTGCCGCATATCGCCGCGTTCGATGACGATGGGTTCACAACCGAAGAGCGTAAATTGATACATGAGACACGGAAGATTTTTTCCGATCCGGCCCTGCGTATCTCTCCGACCTGTGCACGCGTTCCCGTCACTTCCTGTCACAGCGAGGCCGTGCATGTGGAACTGGCAGGGGAGTATGATCTGGAGGAAGTACGGGAATTGCTGGAGAACACGACGGGAATTATTGTCATCGATGATCCTGAATCAACCGCCTATCCTCTACCGACGATTGCAGTCGGCAGGGATGAAGTTTTTGTCGGCAGAATTCGTCGCGATGCCTCCGTGGAAAACGGACTTGCACTGTGGGTCGTCGCCGACAACCTCCGCAAGGGGGCCGCAACGAATGCCGTACAGATTGCGGAGCTCTGGCGTGAACGTTCTGAGAGTACACAGCTTCAATAGCATCGAGGGATGACGTGCATCGTTCCGGGTGAGAGCACTATCGCTCATGCACAGCGTCTGCAGGACGGTATCTGTGGAGCCTGGTTCTGCGTTCAGGAAGAAAGGACAAAGCCTGTCAGTGTTGCATTCTTCGTTTCAATGTCTTGCATCATCTGTAACGATTTTACTTCGAATGTGCAGGGCAGTACTACAAGTCTGCAAGATTCAGATAGCGCAGAAATTCCGTGCGGGTTTCTGCTTCTCTGAAACGGCCGCTGTACTCCGCGGTCAGCGTGCTGCTGTGCGTATCCTGAATTCCTCTTGAAGCAACGCAGAAATGAGTGGCATCCAGCACAACTGCCACATCCTCGGTATTGAGCACACGCTTGATTTCATCGGCGATCTGCATGGTCAGGCGCTCCTGCACCTGTGGGCGGCGTGCATAGTAATCGACAATACGATTGATTTTCGAGAGTCCGATGACCGTACCTGTCGAGATATAGGCGACATGTGCCTTGCCGACGATCGGGAGAAAATGATGTTCGCAGGTTGTATGAAGTGAGATGTTTTTTTCTACCAGCATCTCACCGTATTTGAATTTGTTTTCAAACACCGTTGCCCTGGGTTTCTGCGCGGGATCGAGCCCGTGGAAAATCTCTCTGACAAACATTTTGGCAACGCGCTGCGGAGTACCGCTGAGGCTGTCATCGGTCAGATCGAGTCCGAGGGTGCGCATGATCTCTTCGAAATAGTGCTCGATGAGTTCGACTTTATCCTCGGATGAAAGAACAAATGCATCCTCACGCATCGGTGTTTCGATGGATGTGGCAACATGATCGTCACCGATCGAGGAAATGAGGTCTTCCATCTGCCCGACAGTAAGCAGAGAAGAGGCAGCATGTGCATCCTGTGTTTTCTCAACGGAAGCTACATCGTGGGGATGGTCGTGATTGTGACCGCCATTCCTGCGATTGACGCTGTGTGTCGTTCCATTGCTTCCGTTTGTTTTGTATGCGGTGAATCCGTTCGTGTTCATGAAAAATTCCGGGATTGTTGGATTGTACATTATTCCGATGACCGCCAGCGCGACGACTACGGTCGCAGATGCGTCGGACAAAATCAAAACCGGAGCGCGGTGGAGGGAGTTCCCCGGGGCGGACATATAAAAATAAAAAACGGATTATTTTCACACATGGAACTATTGCCCGGATTTATGCATTTTGTTTCAGTGATTCCCTCAAAGCAACGGAACATGACGGTGCTCTCAGAGCTGTTGACATATCGGATCCCTGTCTCGCGAATCATACTGGCATCTTACACGTTGCTGGTGCTGGTGCTTGCACTGCATCATCATCATCATGGCTACGGGACGACGCAGATAATTGCAGAACCCGATCCCTTGGTCAGCGGCCATCATCATGCGGCTGCCGATTGTCCGCTGCTCTTCTATGCACGGTACACATTCCTTGCAGAGGAGGAAGAGCAGCCGAGCCGGACGGTTCTCCCCATGGTGAGCATCGACGTCGGCAATCCCGCCATTTCACTCTGTCTGCGTCCCAGTCAGCTTCCCCTTACCCGCGCTCCTCCGATCCTGAGCTGAATCCCCGAACATCCTGATTTCCGCTTCGGCAGCGGTGTTTTTGCCCTGTGCCTTTCTGTGCTGTCTTACAAGCGCATGGCGCAGGGCATGAGGATTGACTCGGCATGAGGATTGACTCGCACAAGACAGCGGGTACGATAGTCTGACGCCGTGTGTGTGGCTGGGCAATGGACATCCGCGTCTCGTGATCCGAGTCACGAGTGTTCGGGCAGCGGATTTGATCGGGCCTGCTTCACCGTTTACGCAGGGTCAATCCTCCGCAGTCTTTTTTGGTTGTGGATCGATCTCTCCTGGCAGAGGGGAAGCATCTCCTGGTTCGTAATAATGAAACTGGTTGCCCGGCAACACATGCAGTGCGGTCCGGCCTTACCGAATGTTCCTTGGAACGATTCGGCCAGGAAAGTCGCTGCACAGTTGATCGAAAAAAATTAAATTGAATTAATACAGTTATCAAGGAAGATTAACATGTATGTAACGGCAAAATTGATACTGCCCCTCCTGCTTATTGCATTTTTAACGGCCTGCAGCGAGGACGATCCCATCTCACCCAAACAGGACCACGTCGAAGCCATTGGCATGGCGTTGTTCCAGGACGGCCAGATGGTCGCC
>JAGTUW010000092.1 GCA_018224345.1 Bacteroidota bacterium | reverse complement strand
TTTGCCATAAGAGGTGCCGGTCTTCCAGGCAAAACGCGGGAGCCTGGAGGTCGCGCGCAGTTCGGCGGGGAGATCCGGACGATCATGTCCTGAAAGAATATCCGTCACCAGCCAGGCGGTGGCGGACGTCATCATCGCACTCCCCTCCCCATCCGTTTCACCGGGAAAGAAGCGGAGACGCTGCAGCCGCCCCTGGCGTGCGAACATGCTGTATGCCCGTGTCAATTCCTCGAGCGTCACGCCGCAGCCGCCGAGTATGAGAGAAAGACCGAGGTGTTCACGCGATGTGGCGATGGTACGAAAGCCCGCTCCGGCAAGCCGGTTGATAAACGGTCCGACACCCTGCCGCGCGAGTTCGCGCACGGCGGGAATGTTCAGCGATGTGAGCAGGGCTTCCCGGACACTGACCTCACCGCGACAGGATGCATCGAAATTCTCCGGCATGTAGCCACCATAATCAACCGGGATATCAAGCAGACGCATGGCAGGCGTCAATGCGCCCTCGTCGAAGGCCGAGGCGTACAGAAATGGTTTCAGTGTCGAACCAGGCGATCGCACGGCACGCACGCCGTCTACCTGTCCCTGCGTCGCCACATCGTCGAAATCGGCCGATCCGCACCAGGCAGCCACCGACATGCTGTCGTTGTCGATGATCAGCACCGCGCCGTTACGCACGCCTTCTGCGGAAACCCGCTGCACGTGATTCCGGAGCAGACGCTCCGCGGCATCCTGCACCACGGGATCGAGCGTGGTGTGCAGGAGATCACGATCCGTCCGCGCAGTGGCAATCAGGGAAAAATGCGGCGCCCGACGGGGCGGTGCTGTGCGTGCTACGTCGAAATCCTCTCCGAGCGCCGCAGCGATGTCGGCATCGGAAAACAGACCGCTGTCCCGCAGACGGCGCAGCAGAGCCTGCGTCCGCCGCTGCAGCGCCTCCGTTCCGCGATCGGGACGCAGACGATTCGGATCTGAGGGAATCACCGCAAGGGCAGCGGACTGTGCGGTACTGAGCTTTTCCGCCGGACGGTTGAAATACAGCCAGGAGGCGGAAGCGACGCCTTCAATATTCCCTCCCATGGGCAACAGACTGATATAACGCTCGAGGAGTTCGTGTTTCGAATAGCGCAGTTCGAGTTGCAGAGCGCGCAGCATTTCCCGGAATTTGATCGCATAGCGACGCTCCGCGGGTTCGAGCATGCGCGCAAGTTGCATGGTGATCGTCGATGCTCCGGAGACACGTCGCCCGCTGCGCACATTGCTCCACAGCGCCCGCAGGACGGCATAGGGATTCACGCCCGGATGCAGAAAAAACCAGCGGTCTTCCTTGTACAACAGCGCGCGCATGACATCGGGATTGACGTGATCGAGTCGCGTGCGCAAACGCCACTTGTCATCCGGGGTAAGGAACGCGTTCAGCAGTTCGCCGCGCGCATCGAACACCTGTGTCGAATACTGCGGGAAAGCCGGTGGAGGAAACAGGCGGTCGGCCGTGACGACGACGGCAAGAAACAACAGGCCGATTCCCAGCGCTCGCTTCATCGGAGACGCTGTCAGGGCGTGCGCATCGGTGCGACGCGTACGCGTCCCGCGCCATGATAGGATCGAAACGCCGGGTCGTACATGGCCTCCGCCGCAATGGGGGGGAGCACGAAGACACCTTCATTTACGACGCGCATGAGGTAAAAAAATTCACGTGTACCGCGACCGGCCAATGAGGTGAACAGTATCAGACGATCATCGCGCACGTCCATATACTCGACGTCGAGCGGTTGATCGATCTGCCAGTTCAGATCCGTTGACGCACGCAGGCGCGTGTTTTCTATTTCACAACCGGCAGGAAGCAGATCTGTAATGATGACATTATCGACGGATCGTCCTTCCCCGCTGAGCGATAGTTTACAGACCACCAGTTGACCCTGCCGCAATTCGGAAGGGGAAAGGGACTTTCGGGTACGATAATCATACCATTCGCGTCGCACCCGCATTCCCGCATCGACTTCGGTTACGTCCCCACTCCGGCGAATCCCTTCGGCGCTCCAGAAATAATACACTTCCCCGCTGCCACTCGCCTTCAGCGTTACGGCTGCGCTTCCGAGTTCCTTCTCCGTTACGACAATAGATTTCCCGTCAAAACCCGCACGTTTCTTCCCATCGACAAGTACCGACACATTCATGTCCGCTGCAGCGGAGCGCCGTGCTGCCTTGCCCAGTGCGAGCATGACGAAAGCGGTTTCCTGCGTCGAATACATATGTTCGGAGCGATTCGCTATCCAACGTAATATATCCGGAATCTGCTTACTGCCGGGATCGACCTCGAGCAGCACATTGAGCATCATTGCATTGGCACGCAGTTCAGAATCAAAGTTTCCCCCGCTCTCTCTGGCGGGGAGTTCAGCGTGAAACATCGCAGGAATGGTCTGATGCCAGGAAGTCCATTTCCCCGCGTGGGCAAATGCCCCGGCGAGCAGGTACCGCGTATCGCGTGTGAGAAGATGATCGCGTCCCTTGTAGTAGTTCATCGTCGAATGATCCGGCTTGCCGGCCAGCGCGAGTACATACAATGAGTAGATGATTTCCTTGCACGCCTTCAGTTCAACGGTGCGGCCGCTGCCCCGTGTGGATGTATAATCAAAAGTCTCACGTTTTTTGGCTTCCCGCGCAAGGTAGCGCAACAACTGCTTCAGCACATCGTCGGAAACACGGTATTGCGCCTTGCGGGCCTCCGTCAGAAAATGCGCGGCATAGGCGCTTCCCCACCAGCTTCGCGTACTCCCGCCGGGCCAGTACGCCATGCTGCCGTCATAGAGCTGCATGGACTCCACCTTCCGTATCGCCTCGTTGACATAGTACGTGGGATTGTGTCTGCGATAGTGTTCCGGCGCCGCCAGTTTGAGTACTTCCTCAAGGTACAATTGGGGGAAGGCCGTGGAAACCGCCTGCTCGAGACAGCCATGCGGATACGCGACCAGTTCCCGCAACTGTTTGCTGAAACGGATCGCCGGGAAAGGACTGATGGTCAGTCGCACCGCTCGCGTCTCCGGCAGGAAGCCGGCAGCTTCCGGCAGAGTCACCGTCGACCCGTTTTTCAACGTCCCGGAACGATGTTCCACGGAAAAGGGCACGCGGGGACGTACCGCGATGTCATACTTCTCTTTCACCGATGCGATACCGGAGGTTGCCAGTGTCAGTGATGCCGCACCCGGCGTCCTGTCCGCCCGCAGGCGGAAACGCACCTGCGCTGTTCCATTGGCAGGCACCTGAACGGAAGCCGAGGAAGCCGACCGAAGCTGCAGAGGACCGTCGGTATTCAACGTCACCGTGACTTTGCCCCGCTTTGATGTGGTATTGATCACGGTGACAGGCATGACGAGTGAATCTCCGGAAGTCAGAAGACGTGGCAGTTGAGGTTCGAGAATGACATCGTCACTGACCTTCATGCGTTTCTCCACTCCCGCAAAGCGTTCGTCTGTCCAGGCGACCGCCATCAGACGCGCCTCCCCGTTGAATTGCGGCAGGGAAAGCTGAATCCGCACTCTGCCGTTCGCGTCGGAGCGCCGGATGCCGCTCCAGTGGGAAAACAGCGTGTACCGGTTCGTGGCAATGGGGTTGGTGCGCTTCCTTGCGGCCTCTTCACCGTATCCGTCGCCCCCGATTGAGGCGGTCTGCCTCACGATTTCCGGCAGAAGAAACTTGTACAGATCATGACTGCTCACATGCAGCGCACGCTTGGCATACATGGTGGCATAGGGATCGGGAGTGGCATAGTCGGTGATCTGCAGAATACCTTCGTCCACTGCCGCGAGTGTCACATGGATATCCCGCCTTGCCTCGGTCTGCACCGTGATCGTATGTGTCGTCCCGGGTTTGACACGATCGGGAGCCGATATGCTCAGAGGCAAACGGTTTTCCTTTTTCTCCACCCGCATGGAGGCAAAACCATGACCCACCAGGAAGGGTGTTTCTGTATTACCGTCGTGCGGACGAAAGAGCGTCGCAGTCACATAGGCATTCGGCAGGTAGTCGCCCTTGACAGAGAGCGTCACCTCGACGGAACGTTTGTCGACGTCGACATATTGATGGTGATACACACCGTTACGTTCCACCGTCACCAGCAGTCTCCCGGCGAACGGACACATGAACAGAACTTTCGCGTTTTCCCCCGGTCTGTACGTCTCCTTGTCAAAAACTATATCAATGCGCCCTTCCTTGTCCACCTCGAATGATGATGCAGTACGCGAAGACCAACCATATGCATAGAAGACTGTTTTCTGATACCCACGCGCACCGGCAGCGGATACACGCAATTCGTATTTGCCCGAACGGCGAACAGAGAAAGCGTATGGTGTCGGCCCATCGATTGTCACGCGCTTTTCCCATTCCAGCACCTCGCGCTCCTCGGATGCATAATAGTAGCGGTCGGCATAATCCTTTTTCAGGACCGTCTGCCACTCGAGACGCACCAGCTTGACGTCGGCCTGGAATTTCTTCCGCGGTTTGTCGTCTCTGTCCACGACAACGAGGCGAAAATCGAGCTTCGTATTGACGCCAAAGTAGCTGCCCGGTGATTTGATTCCGATGTGACTGTCGTTCGGAGTGACGGTGAAGGATTGCACGCGGTTGACCGTTCTCCCGGTCAGATCGAAGACACTCACGTACATCGTTCCTTCGATCACACCACTCGATCGAAGATCCGCGGGCAGTGTCGCCTTGATACGCGCACGGCCTTCATGGTCAAGCACTCCGTCAATCGTCAGATTGTCTATGCGACTGTCCTTGTACGAACTGTTGGAAAAATCGAAGTCCTCAAAACGCGCACTGCGGAACGGCCGGTGCCGCAATTGCACATCGGCTTCATAGCGCAGGTTCGAGGCACGGGCCCCGAAAAGATATTCTGCATCGACGTCGACGGCGACATCCTCTCCCGGACGGAATACCTCACGATCGGCGCTCAGCAGCACACGCAGTTTGTCCGGTGCGAACTCCTCGATGTTTATCGAGGAGGCGCCGATCAGTTTGTCACCTCCAGTATACAGTTCCACTTTATACGGTCCCGTCAGTGCATAATCCGGGATTTCCACACGCTGTTCGAATGATCCCTGCTTGCCGAGCACCAGTTTGTATTCCCGGAAGACCCGGCCGCGTGGAGAAAGCAATTTCAACAACACCGGGACGTCAGCGACAGTACGCAGATCTTCCGTCCTCACGATACCGGCAACATTGACAGTTTCTCCCGGGCGGTAGAGTTCGCGCGGACCGTAGATGAAGCTCACGAATTCGCGTGACGGCTGTGTCAATCCGCCGACATCGAAACGGGATGTTTCCACCCTTGCGTCATCGAGGTCGAGAAAGTTGAAATCCTCCTGTGTCAACGCCGTCACCAGCCGGGGTGTGAATCCCTCGCTGTGCAGCGCCGCATCGGCGAAAAGAACTTTCCCTTCGGCATCGGTCGTGCCTGAGAACAGGCGCTGATTGTTGCTGGAGAGCACACTGATATCAACATCGGGCACGGGCAGGGCGGTGGCAATGGAATTGACAAATACGGTAATCTCATCATCCGCCAGGCGCGCGATGAGCGCGAGATCGCTCAGTGCAACAATTTTTGAATCCTGTATCCAGCGGCTGTCGGCACTGCGCGCCTGTATGACATAGATCCCCTTGTGCCTTGCCTTCAGCATGCGATCGAGATTGAGCACATGGCTGCCGAGCCAGTTGCGTCCGGTACGGAGATCGACACGCTCCTCGTAGAGGGGTCTGCCGTAATCACCGACCCAGAATGTGGGATTGTAATCATAATCCGCGTCATACCAGCGGTGCTGATTGAGAAAATGCAGCACATTGTTTGCAAACACTTCATGCACATTGATCTCCAATGCGTCGACATTGACCGCACGCACTTCCAGATTGCGTTCTCCCCCGCGCATCAGATAGCGTCCCCGCCGGTCCGCAAAATTCACTGCCGGCTGTACATCAACGAAGGAGACCATCTGCCTGTATTCCTCCTGCAGTTCACCGCCGAAGAGACCGGGCAGCCCTTTCGCCATAATGAGTTCCACAGTCTGTTCATTACCGAAATCTCCTTCGATACGGAACATATTGTCGCTGATGAAAAACTGCAAAGGCCGCCGCGGATCAACACGTATGAAATCGTCGATTCGTTCCTCATCAACCATCTGTGTAGTCGCCACTTCGATCCAGCCGCCATCCCCGTCATACCCGGCGGCAACGCCGGTAATGGCGAGTTCGGTAATCGGAGGCAGGATGCTTTCAAATCGGCGGGTTTCCTCCATCGGTTTTTTTCCCAGCACCGACAGCAGGCCTTTGCGCACGGTAATGGTGAAATTCTGTGCCTCTTCACCTTGTTGAAGTTCTCCGATGGATACGGCGATGACCTCCGATGCCTGATCGGAGACAATCTGCACATCAGCGATGGTTTCACCATCCCGCTGCACTTCCAGATAATCACGCAGCTTCTCAGGTTCCACCGGATAGTTGAAATGGATGTTCGCCTGAACGGAGACTGTATAATGTCTATGCGGGATGAAATTCCAGAAGACTTCAGTTTTCACCGCATCGAACATCGGCGTGTGGAAGCGAATCGGTTTGAATGCCGGGTCATATTCGGTATCGAAGAGAACTGCACGTGTCACATGCGCTGTGTACTCATGCATGGGTTCGAGGGGATAATCAGGAGAAAACAGAAGGCGACGTGCCGACACCCATTTGAACTTCCCCTTCAACTCCGGTTCAAACTCCATGTACGGATCCGTCACCCAGACATTCTGCTTTTCCGGAGGCGCCAGGTCTTTCGAAAACTCCACTTCAATTGTCGCCAGCAGAGGAACTTCCCCTTCCGGTGTCACCGACTGTATTTCAACGCGATTTGCCGAACTACAGGCAAGCAACAATGTGAGCAGAAGCACAGGGAGAAAATTCCGGACGCACAGCATACAAATCCTCAATTCTGTTGTTTCAGCCAAAACTAGGTAAATCACGGGTGGATGACAAACATCTTGCCATCCGTGTTGCTGTCCTTTCTCAAGTCTCCCTCTTCTCCTTGCCTGCCGTTCCGACAGCGATACCCGCGACGATAAGCAATAGTCCGAGGTAGGTGGACGGATAGATATCCTCGCCGACCACGTAATGGATGAGTATCAGGGAAAGAAACGGTGAGAGAAACACCAGATTGCTTACATGTGCCGTGACCTTCGAGAGTTTCAATGCACGAAGCCAGAGTACGAAGGTGAGCCCCATTTCGAATACTCCGACATAGATGCCACCGAGCAAACCGTACGTACCGATGGGCTGTTTGTCTGGCAGAATACTGTACAGCACGGTGACATACAGAGCGCCGAAAAGAAAATTTGCGGTGAGCTTCATCGACTGCTCTGCACCGCTGCGCATATTCAGTATCCAATAGGTTGCCCAGAGAACGGAACTGCCCACCGCGAGCAGCACGCCCTCGAGATTATCGAAACGCATCGCTGTGACTGCGCCTCGTGTGGAGATGACAATCACGCCGGAAAAGCCCAGGAGCATGGCGATGATCGCAGGCGGACGCAGACGCTGATGCAGAAAGACGACGCTGAACATCACCAGCACAATCGGCCAGGTGTAATTGAGCGGCTGCGCCTCCTGTGCCGGGAGGAGATCGTAGGCGCGGAACAAAACCAGGTAATACAGCAAGGGATTGATGAGGCCGAGCATCGCGCTGTGCAGCCATTCCCGGCGCTCCCAGTGCGCATAGGCGCCGAAATTGCGGTGGCGCAAGACAATCAGAAGAAGGAACAGCAGCGAGGTCCAGGACGAAATCAACAGCAATTCACCCACACCGGTCTGCTCGAGAGTCAGCTTGAAGGCCGATGCGACGGTGGACCAGCAGAGGATCGCTCCCAGTGCGTAGAGATAGGCACGTGTCTGATTTCTCATGTTGCAAAATAGCCGTTTCCCGGCTTGTCCGAAAGCGTCGATTCCCGCATTTTGTAATCATGTTTCCCGCACGGGCAACACGCCGGTTTCGCTCTTTCCGGCTTCCATCACATATCTTTGTTCTGAGGAGACTTCCGCATGAGACGGATCACGTTCTTGTGCGTCGTCGCGATCAGCGTGTTCATCGCGTTGCCCGTAACGACCGTTCAATCCGCCCCTGCCAGCGATACCGTTCGCACGCAGAGTAACCCGGACTCACTGAACCCCCTTCTTGAGGCAATCCTCGCCCGCGCCGGCGCTACTGTGTCAGGCGAATGGTTCATCGCCTACGAAAACGGCTTCGAGCTCGGCACGCCGAGCAGTAATTTTTTCATTAACCGCGGATATATCAACGTCCGCAAGCAACTCCTCCCCTGGCTTTCCGGCCGCATTACACCGGACATCTCCGTCGATCGTCAGGGTGACGGCGAAGGGGATCTGGAGCTGCGACTCAAATACTGTTTCGTGCGAGCCGACCTGCCTGCACTCCCTCTCATCAGCGCCCCCGCCATCGTGTTCGGCCTGGCGGAACGCCCCTGGCTGGGCTTCGAGCAGAAAGTCAACCGTTATCGCGTGCAGGGCAACATGTATGTCGAACGTGAAGGAATACAGACTTCTGCGGATTTCGGCGTCTCGTTCGAAGGACTCATCGGTGGTGAGATGGATGAGCACTACAAGCGTGACGTCGCATCGTCCTGGGCAGGACGCTACGGCAGTTATGTCATCGGCTTTTACAACGGCGGCGGCTATCATGCGATTGAATGGAACCACAACAAGACCATAGAAGGACGACTCACACTGCGCCCGTTGCCATTTATTCTCCCCGGACTGCAATGCACGTATTCCGGTGCCTGGGGCAAGGGCAATACAGAAGAAATGCCGGACTGGCGCATGAACATCGCGTATCTCTCCTACGAACACAGCATCGGTGTGCTTACCGCCACCTATCTCTCGGGTAGCGGGGACTCCTTCGGACGCATGCTCGATGCTTCAGGCACAGCAATGCCGCATGAAGGGTATTCCGTGTTCGGAGAAGTGCGACTGGGATTTCTGCCGGTCAATATGTTCGGACGCTATGACATGTTCACCAGCAATCCCGGCGAAGTAAACGAGAGAGACGGCGACCGGTTGATCGTGGGTGCGGGATATCGCATCGCTCCGAGAAACATGTTGCTGCTCGACTATGAACTGGACAGGCGATATAACGATGTGGGACTCCGCACCATACTGAAACTGTCCATGCTCTACAGATTCTGACCTTCACCCCTTGCATGAAAACAACGACAGGCGGCACGGGGCCGCCTGTCTTCTTTTGAATTCTTCCAGTCAGTTCCTGGAATCCTTCCGGTCAGTTCCGGGGATCCGTCTCCGGTCCGGCATCACTGTCGGGCGGCGTTGTATCTCCCTTGTCGCCCTCTCCTGCCTCATCGCGCTTATCATCTGTGGCGTCAGAGACATCATCGCCCGAATCTCCACTGATATCAGAAGCATTCTCAGCAGGAGGCGAAGATGATCTTACATCCGGGTTGGGCGCAAGAACATCTTTCACCTTGGATACAGGAACATCGCGTGCCGACCGGCTGACTGCGGGCTCGGGACGCCCGTCCCCGAAGTCTTCCGGGCCGTTATGGCACTTCCGGCATTGCCTTAAGATGCTTTCCGCATGGTACACTATTTCCTCGTACTCGGTGAGCATTTCGAGATAGAGCAGACTGCTACGGGACGTGTGCTTCTCTTTTTTCGAGCGCTTGAGTTGATGCTTGTCCGATTTTCTTATCAATGTCCGTACACGTTCCATGTC
>JAGTUW010000091.1 GCA_018224345.1 Bacteroidota bacterium | reverse complement strand
CCGTCGTCAACACCGCTTCACCGGGATTGCGCAGCAGGACTGATCGCAGTTGGCCTTCGCTGCGTTTCTTGTCGCGTAGCATTGCGGCACGAAGGACTTCATGCGAAGGCAGTTCCGGAAGCGGGATGAGAAGAGGAAAGAGCGTCTCCCGGCAATGCGCGGCATTTCGTTCATCGAGTCCGTGACCACGGGACAACTCCAGACAGCTCAACAAGCCCCATGCCACAGCCACGCCATGACTGGCCCCGGTCGTCAACTCCAATGCATGTGCCAGTGTATGACCGAGATTCAACATGGTTCGTATCCCTCGTTCCTCGCGGGGGTCCTGGTCGACGATGCGCTGCTTGATGGCCACCGCGTGTTCGATCATTATCGGGAGACGGTCACGGACCTCCTCCCATGGTGCGAACGTGAGTGCCTCGATTTCTCCGGGAACAAGCGCATGCACACTTTCCGGATCCCCGAGCCAAAACGCCTTGAGCATCTCCACCATACCATCCCGCCGCAATGCAGGTGGTTGCGCGGCAAGAATTTCCTCGACCAGGACCACGCGTTCGGCGGGGTAAAAGGTTCCAAGCTGGTTCTTTGCATTTCCGAGGTTCACACCCGTTTTTCCGCCATGTGCGGAGTCGACCATGGCCACCATTGTCGTCGGGACATGCCAGAGAGGCACACCGCGCCAGAGAACACTCGCCAGAAACCCGACGGCGTCACCAACGCTTCCACCTCCGACAGCGACCAGGGTCAGGGGTTTACACGGATGCCGTTGCAGTACCTGTTCCGCCAAATCGCCGATTGCGGTCAGAGTTTTCAATTGCTCCCCCGCTTCGACGAGCAGCGGATTGTCAAAGCAGGACAGCATCTCCCCTGGGAGGCGGCGATCGGCGATAATCACTGCATGCGCGGGAAGGGAGAGTTCGCGCAGAGTCGCTATGCGTTCAAACACAGTACGGCGGGACTGTTCCGGCATGATGAGCATCCTCGATTATGGGGCACACGGAAATATACGACGCGCGCAATCTATTCACGAGTCTTTCCGTTGCCACGCGACGATTTTCCGGACAAGCAATCCGCAGTCCGCCGCATCCCGGCCTTCATGTCGATCAGCGAAACAAACTGTCGACGGAGACGATGCGTATCCGTTCCTCGACGAATTCCAGAGGATGAACGGCAATGTGTGCGTCTTCTTCGAGCACCTGCGCGGGAACCGGTGATGCGTAGCTGACCGGGCTCGGCACATCCATGACGAGATCCCGTCGGAACGTTTCCGCGTCATTGGTGACAATACCGAACTTGACGTTGTCATATTGCAGATGCCGTCTGATGGCCGCATTGACCTCTTCCAGCGTCAATGCAGCGATGCGTTTGCGAAACAGGTCGATATACTCACGTTCGATGCCGTAGAATTTCGCATCGATGGCATAGCCCAGGCGTTCGGATGTCGTCTTTGCATACTGCAGTGCGTAGTTGTCGAGAAAACGTTGCGTCAGCTCGAACTGTTCACGTGTCATGCCGTTGTCGACGACCTGTTGCAGTTCCCGCATCGCCGCGCGGAGCACGAAATGCCGATGCTCATGTTGCACGGGCCGGATCCACACCTCGAAAAGCTGCTGTCTCCTGGCATTGTTTGGAGCGGGCATCTGCCGGCGTCCGCCATTCGGAAAGATTTCTATATATGAGTAGTCTCCGTAGTTCATTCCGCGTGCTTCACGAATCACCTGGTAGAGATGCGAGGAGGAGTTGCGGTGTTCACCGAACCAGGAATTGAACAGGGACAGCGCCCAGAAATCGTCATCACCGCGCAGCACGGATATTGGAAAGCCGAAACTGATCGCCGTTGCATCACAGTCTTTTTCCACGATGGTCATCTCCAGGCCGTCGATCACCGCCACATCCGGCGGGGCCGGCTGTTCGGTTTTTCCTTCGGGCAGGGACAGAAAATCCGTTTCCAGACGCAATGGCAAATCTGATGCATACCCGCCGCCGATACCGATGACGACATTGTCGCGGGTAAACCACGTGTCGTAAAACGCGCGCACGTCATCGAGCGTGATCGCATCGAGACCTGAGAGCGTCCCCTGGTTGAGATGCCCGTATCGGCTGCCTTCGAATACAAAGTCGTAAAACACTGCCTTGCCCAATTCCTCGTCATCGGCGTAGCGCAGCGATTTATCCACGTTGTTGCGCAGATTGCTCCGGATGCGCGTGAAATCGTCTTCATTGAATGCCGGATGCAGGATGGCGTCGGTGAGAAGTTCGTAATATGCTTCAAGATTGTCTTTGTGGACGCGTCCGCTGATCACCGTCATTTCCTTGTCGATGCCGGCACCGTAGCCGGCGGCCATCGGATACAGCGCTTCCATGATGTCGTCGTAACTGCGCCGCCCGGTCGCCCCCCCGGTCATCAGCAGCGCTGTCAGCGTCGCGAGCCCTTCCTTGCCTTCCGGATCGCATTGCGTACCTGCCATGAAGCAGATGCGGAACGAGATGGTCGGATCGTCTTCGACGGGAAGCAACACCGTGCGATCGGAAGAAGGAGATGTACAGGCATTCATAAGCAACAGCATCGGAAACAGGGTGAGAATTACCATTCGTTGATTTCGTGTCATGACCCGTTCCTCCCTTTGAGGGTGACGATAGTGCGGCGTGGCGGAACGAGGTATGTCCGCACCGCTTCCTGAATATCCTCTACCGTCACGGCGTCATACGCGGTGTACAGTTGGTCGACGACCGCGATATCGCCGGTGATGGCGATCAGGCGTGCGAGTCTGCCCGCCACCTTGTCCGGCGTATCGAGATTCATGAGAAAAGAATATTTCAGTCGTTTTTTCAGATTGTCCAGCGTCTGCTGATCCACCGGCT
>JAGTUW010000090.1 GCA_018224345.1 Bacteroidota bacterium | reverse complement strand
TTTGATCAGTACCGGGAGCATGCAGACCCGATTATGGAATAAAGTAATGAGAAGTACGCTGGCACGCAACGAGCCCGCAGAAAACCGCAACGGCAACAGGGCCAGCTCAGTGCGGCGACATTCGAACTGGAACAGAACTTTCCGAATCCCTTCAACCCTGAAACGACATTGCGCTACAGTGTTCCTGAACGTAGCAGGGTACACATGGTCGTCACCGATGTGCTTGGCCGTGAAGTGGCTACGCTTGTCGATGACGAACGCGAGGCTGGTCTTCACGGTGTCCGTTTCGAAAGCAACGGAGCGAGCAGCGGACAGTATCTGGCCACTATCAATATGGTAGGGATTGAATCGGGACTGACGTTCTCCAAAACCGTCAGCATGACGCTGGCGAAGTAGGAACAAACAGCGACGGGCGCCTCGCGGGCGCCCGTCACTTCTTTTGCCCTCAGTATTTCATGAACTTCTTCGCAAACAGGCCGGAAGGCGTCTGCAGGACGATGTGGTAGATCCCCGGGGGGAAGTCTCGCAAATCCAGTTCCCTGCGCACAGCTCTGCTTCCGCCTGCGATGTCGGCCACTGACGTTGCGCGACCCTGCATGTCATAGAGCCAGACGCGCGCACTTTCCGTCCCGGGAAGTGTGATCTGCATCATCGCGGATGCGGTGGCGGGATCAGGATAGACGTCGATGGTGTATCCGCCGGGAAGGATGCCCGAGGCGATGTCGAGTAAGGTGACCAGGTGTTCCTCCGACATGCGCGAGCAGCCGTGCTCGTTGGTAATGCGCACCTGATAGCTGCCGGTTTCCGCCAGCATGAGAAAACGTTCGTTACCATCCGGGATCATTTCTCCGTTACGGTACCACTGATGGGCGTGCGCTTCGTAAGTCCCGAGTCTGTCGCCGCTGCGTGAGATCACGGGAACAGGAGGGTGCGGATGGACTTCCACCATGACCGGATCGGAATAGCCCGTGAAACCGTCATCATCGGTCACGGTGCAGGAATATTCACCGGAGCTTTTCACGAGCAGCGTGTCTTTCGTGTCACCGGTGGACCAGAGATAGGAGGCATACCCTTCTTCCGCCCGCAGCACGACGCTGTCACCTTCACAGAAACGCAGCGGACCGTCGACCTCGATATCCACGTGGAATGTCCGGTTGATGTCGGGGACGAACAGCGCGTGGCAGGCCGTGACGTCAGGGTGATTGTCGAAGGACGCGGTGATGCAGAGCCGGATGGTATCGGAAAGAGCCCGTTGCAGCGCTTCCAGGCGCCAGACCGCCTCCATGTCCGCATCCGTGGCGAGGTCCGGGGGAACACCGACCTGTGTATCCGTGGTCGGTGATATCAGGTCCACATCCCCGGTGTCGTAATCGAGGCGGAAACGTACATTGCGTGCCGCCACTTCTCCGGCATTGAAAAGTTGCATGGTCAGATCGAAGGGATTGGGGTCGTACTCGCTGCGTGCTTCATCCCAGGCAAGAGCAAGCGGTCCGTCAATCGTGGCATGAATGATCGGGGCGTCGGGAATGATATGCAATGCACCGCCGTCCATGACCGGGAGAAAGCAGCCGTCGGTGAATGCCGCATTCACTGCTTCAATCAGGCAGAGTGTGCTGTCGTTCACTGCGGGGGTTCGTACGGTCAGCATCATCAGTATTCCTGTGCCCGTCACCGGTCCGGCGCCGCTGACTTCGATGTTGACGCCACCTGTCTCTGGTGTGACCTGCAACTGTGCGCCATCGAGCAGGGAGGTCTGCGGAAGTGTCACGTCGAGCAGGGTCATGCATTGCTCATCGAAGCGCAGGGAGAAGGAGAAAGGCCTGAATTCTCCGCCCTGCATCTCCGTCAGCAGTTCGATCGGGATATCGATAACTTCATCGCTTCTGACACGTCTGTCGGCGACAGCCATGTGCAGTGGTGTGAAGCTGTTCGAATCCAGTGGCGCGGTGAACTCTCGCGTCTCACTGGTCGATCCCCCGCAGAAGTCATTGAGCTGAAACTCGACGGTGCGTTCTGTGCCGTCGGCGCAGGAGGATTCGTAGCTGGCCACACATTCCCTGAAGCGTTCACCGATCACCGAAAAAATCTCCTGGTAGATCATGGTGAGATGCGCCGGATTCGGTGTCTGATAGAAGCGACCGCCGCTTTCATGTGCGAGCAGTTGCAGGGAATCACTTTCCACGTCATAGCCGATGCCGACCGTGAAGATCGCGATACGGTGCCGTTGCGCCAGGGAAAGACATTCCTGCGCACTGTGCATCGAAGCAACGTCCTCGCCATCGACGAGCAACACCACAGCCCGCAACTGGTTGACACCGTCATTGATCAATTCGAGCACGCCCGCATACAGGCCGTCCCAGATCTTCGCCGCCGATGCTGCATGCAGAGTTTCGATCGCGGAATACAGCATCGCTTTGCTTGTCGTCATCTGCTGGTACACGGTTGTGGTATTCATCGCCCAGATGACCGTGGCTTCATCGTGCGTGCCGTCCATCTCATCGACGAAGGCCTTGCCTGCGGCGATGGCGCCGTCGAGTTTCTCCCCGGCCATGGAGCCGGACGCATCGAAGACCAGGGATGCCGATATTGCGGCACGAATGGATGGATCCGGACACCAGACAGTGATATCCTGTATCTCCTTTCCGTTCTCGAGTATGGTCACGTCGTCGCGCGTCACCGAGTAATCGAGTTCATTGTCACAGACGACGGAGAAATGCAGCCGGATATCCGGCCAGTCTGCATACAGACGTTTGACAGTGAGATTCGGTTGGGCGATGACCGCAAGATTCATGCAGCAGAGCAGTGACATAATCATAACCATGCGCAGAGAGCGACGTTTCGGGAAAATCGTATTCCGGCTACTCACGACAACCTCCTGTGTGGAAAACAGAAAGAATTACAGATACCA
>JAGTUW010000089.1 GCA_018224345.1 Bacteroidota bacterium | reverse complement strand
CTGCTGAAAACCACGGATTTCAAGGCCGATGAAGTGCGCTTCACTGCCGTAAGTCCGGGCGGCATGAACCATATCGCTGACGAGGACTTTGCCACCGGCGCGATGGCGGCCAACATCGTCGATCTCGGCGGCGTCGGTGAATTCGATGCCGTGCAACTCAAGAAATTGCTGGCCGGCAAGGTCGTCAACGTGAGTCCCAGCATCTCGCCTGAATACGAGGGTATCTCGGGCAGCGCCTCCCCGCGGGATCTCGAGACGGCAATGCAGCTCATTTATCTGTATTTCCACAATCCACGCAAGGACACGACGGCATTTGAATCCTTCAGGACACGCATGACCGCGATGCTGGAGAATTTCGGCAACATGCCCGAGCGTGTATTCTCCGATACGCTGCAGGTGACGATGGCGAATTATCATCCGAGAGCGCGTCCGATGAACAAAGAGTGGCTCGAATCCGTTGATCTCGAAAAGGCCTTCGACTTCTATCTCGATCGATTCGCTGATGCAAGTGATTTCACCTTCATTTTCGTCGGTAATATCACCGCCGAGGAATTGCGTCCGTTGGCCGAACAGTATCTCGGTGCGCTGCCCACCACGGGGCGCAAGGAGACCTGGAAGGACAATGGCGTGCGTCCGCCGAAGGGTATTGTCAAGAAGGAAGTCTACAAAGGCATCGATGAGAAATCCATGGTCGCTGTCGTGTTTACCGGTCCTTTCGATTGGTCGTACGAAAACCGTCATCGCCTCTCCTCGCTTCGGGAACTGCTGAACATCAGACTGCGCGAAGCGATTCGCGAGGATGCCGGCGGCAGCTACGGCGTGGGTGTAAATGCGAATCCTGACCGGTATCCGGAAGAGGATTACATGCTGCTGGTGAATTTCGGTACTGATCCTGAACGTATGGATGAAATGATCGGTACGCTGTTCACAACGCTCCAGGACGTCCGTGATGAGTTGACCACCGAAGAGAACCTCGTTAAGATCAAGGAAATTCAGCGGCGGGAACGCGAGAAGAGTATAAAGGAAAACAGTTTCTGGATTGGTCATCTTCAGTCCGCCCTCAGCAACAATGACCCGTTGAATTATTTTCTCGCTCTGGACGAACTTATCGAGTCGCTGACGCTGGAGGACCTTCGTGATGCCGCACGGAAGTACATCGACATGGACAATTACATTCAGGTCTCTCTCTATCCCGAAGCCAAGCCCGAAACGGACAAGGCAGTCGGAGAGGTAACAGAATAGTATCCCTCCGGGCGGGAAGCCCACGAGCCCCGCGGTGACGTCCTGACAGCGTTGTCCGCTGACAGAAAATGAGAGACGCCGGTTGAATGTACATCACCGGCGTTTCTCTTTCTCGGTAACAAGCTGTAATTTCAGTCATGCGTTTCTCAACAGCAGGGCCGCTCGATGACGCCAACGAACGCACGAACACCCGCAGTCATTATACTGTCGCACATGCCGTCGCCGCTCGGGAACCTTCATATCGCGACCTGCGACGGTGTCGTCTGCTATGTCGGGTATGAGTACAAGGGGTATCGTGAAGAATTGTATGCGTGGCTTTCCGCCTGGTTGAAGCTGTTTGTAGTGCGTCATGAGCGCGGAGAGCATGCGGCGTTGCACGCTCAGTTGGAGCGGTATTTTCAGGGCAGGTTGAAGAAGTTCCGAGTGCGGACGCAACTCTACGGCACGGTATTCCAGGTGCAGGTGTGGACTGTGCTGCGCGGCATCCCTTACGGGAACACCGTTTCGTACAGACATATCGCGGAAGCCATCGGCAATCCTGACGCTTCCCGTGCGGTCGGCGGCGCAGTGGGGCGAAATCCGCTCGCCATCATCATTCCATGTCACCGGGTTATCGGAGAGGACGGTTCGCTCACCGGGTATGCGGGAGGGATACAACGAAAGCGCAAGTTACTGCAGCTCGAGGGAGCGATACTGATGTAAAAGAGTCATGTCACGTCTGCTGTGTACTTCCACTGTACGCTTACAGCATTGAAGGAGTTCGTGTCGGGCGCAGAATGCTCCTGTGACTTTCGCGTCGGTGGTGCTCAGTTATTCCCGGTTTCATGTTTGCTGCTGTCGGTGGGCCGGTAAGGAAGAGTGAAGTAGAAACTGCTGCCTCTCCCTGCTTCGGATTCGACCCAGATCCGGCCGTCCATGAGTTCGACAAGGCCTTTGGAGATCGAGAGTCCGAGACCGGTCCCGCCATGGGAGCGGGAAGAGGAATCGTCGACCTGTCTGAAACGATTGAAGATGAATTCTCTCGCCTTGTCGGGTATGCCTATTCCCGTATCGCTGACAAAGAAAAGCAGAGTGTCTTCTCCATCGCGGCGGCAGCCGAACGTGATATTCCCCGACTTCGTGAACTTCAGTGAGTTCGAGAGGAGGTTGGAAAGTACCTGGCGCACGCGGCCAAAATCGAAGAGAACACTATCCTCACCGGGCGCAAGCTCGTTGATCAGCTTCAGTTCTACATTCGTTGCGTTCCTCTGCATGTTGAGATGTTCGAAGGTCAGATGCAGATCTTTCAACATGGCGCCGATGCTTCCGGCTTCAATCAGCAGTGTGAGTTCCCCCGAGTCGAGCAGGGAAACATGCAGGATATCATTGATGATATTGAGAAGATCATAGGAGCGCTGCTGTATGATTTCCGTGTATTGCCGTAATTCCTCGGTTGTGCTTTCCTGGCCCATCAGAAGCTCCGAGAAGCCGATAATGGCGTTCATCGGTGTGCGCACTTCATGACTCATGTTGGCGAGAAAGGCGGATTTCAGATGGTCGCTCTGTTCCGCATGTTCCTTCGCTGAGATCAGTTCCTCCATCAGGCGTTTCTGGTCTGTAATATCCGTGTTCAGGGCGATGAAATGCGTGATCGATCTATCCTCACTGAATACCGGCGAGATAGTCGCTCTGACCCAGTACTGTGCTCCGTCTTTTCTGATGTTGTGGAATTCTCCTATCCAGTCCTCTCCCGCGCGCAGTGTTCCCCACAGTTCCCGGTAGAATTCCGGCGGATGCGTGCCGGATTTGAGTATGCGGGCATTGCTGCCGATGACTTCTTCACTGCGGTACCCTGAAACCATGCTGAAGTGTTTGTTGACATATTCTATGCGTCCGTCGGCATCGGTGATAATGATGATGTTCGGCGATTCCTCCACCGCCTTTGCGAGCAGTCGCATGCGCTGCTGTGCCTGGAGATTTTCCGTGATATCATAGATGACAGAATGAAGGAGCGTTTTCCCTTTTATTCTGATGGGACCGGAGAGTATTTCCACATCGCGAATGCTGCCGTCGGCACGGCGGTGCCGGGACTGCAGCTGTGTCTGCCGCAGTTCGGCGGTATCTCTGAGCTGTGCTGCAATCTGCGATTCAGGAAGTGTACTGATCTGTCTGATATGCATGTTGCGCAAATCCTCGCGCTTCCATCCGTAAAAACGTGCGGCGGCATGATTGGCATCGATCAGCGCTCCGGTTTCCGGATCGATCAACATCTTGATGGCAGCGTGATCTTCGAACATAGCGCGGTAGAGCGATTCACTCTCGCGCAATTCCTCTTCCATTTTCCGATGCTTCGTGATATCCTGGAAAATGAAAGCGATGCGATGCTCGCCCGGAGTGGTAATCGCCAGGGTGAAATATCTGTCTGTGTTTTCGATTTGCATATCGAGAATGGTTGGTTCCGCGGTGTCGAGTACGGCCCGGCAGTGATCAAAAAGATTCTCGATATTCATATTCCGTATATCGCGGCCGGAGAGGCCGGTCTGTCGCCGCTTGTCGATTTCGAACAACTCCACGGCGCGTTCGTTGCAATCGATCAGCAAAGCGTCGATGATCTGCCTGTCGTCCGACCAGACGACCTGGCAAAGCACGATTGCTTCCGTGGTGGCCTGGAAGAGGCTGCGATATTTTCTTTCGCTTTCTTCCATTGCCTGTTGCCGGGCACGTTGTTCACTTTGATCATGGAGAACGAGCACATAGCCCGATACCTCGTTATCGGAGGCCATCAGTTTCGATACATGAACGGTTACGGGTATCGTGCCGGATTTCACGGTGACAAGCGTCATCGCATCGAGCACGAGCAATGACGCCTCATTATTCCGCATTCCTCCGATGATATCATCGAGACGTTTTCCGGTGGCTTCGTGTAGCAGGGGGACGACAGAATCGAGTCGTATTCCGGATGCCGTATCCTCGTCCACATCGAGTAGGCGCAGCCCCGCTCTATTTATGAAACGTATGCTTCCTTCGCGGTCAGTGGTGATGATCGCAGCAGTGATATTGTCGAGTGTCGCGTGAAATTCCTCCTGCCGTTCTGACATGTACCGGTAGACATCGCGCTGCCGGGAGCGATAGACGTACAGCACACCGATGATCAGCGTACTGATCAGCAGCAGATTGATGATCAACACCATCCCGAACAATGTGTACAGAGGATCATCGTAGGCCTCTGTCGCGTTGATTTCGCTTACGAGAAACCACTCGGTGCGCGGAACCGCGTTGACGAAGGCGATGACATCTTCTCCGCGGGCATCCGTGGCCGCCATGATCCCACGCTCCCCGTTAGCCGCCCGCACGGCAACGGAGGTGCTGTCATGCAGGGAATACCGGGCAAAGGATGCGTTGGCTTTCCTGCCAGGAAGTGTCTGGAGGACGAGCACTGAATCGCCTTCCCGCCTGGCGATAAATGTAATGGCGGTGCTGTGTGCGATGGGACGGTTCTCAATCATCAGGGAGAGAGCCTCGGCCGGATCAAAACGACAGACAAGTGCCATATTGCGATCGAGGGAGTTGCGGGGAATAACAGAGATAAAATCAAGATGCGCAGTCTGATGGATCTCACAGGAGTAGATATCCGTCGAAACCGTTCCGCCCCTCCGAAACGCGCTGTCCGCATAGTGATGCACTGTGACATCGATGTCGTCGTAGGCACGGGAAGGGAATACCGTGTTGCTGCCTTCGGTGAGAAGGAAAAGATCGCTGTACCCGTGTTCCAGCTTGAGCGAGGTGAGATAGCGCGTCAGCAGTGCGCTGTCGTTCGCGTTGCCCGGTATCTGTATCCGGTGAATGAAATTCGAGAGTACGCCGTTATCCGCGATCAGTGTCGCATCGCGGATTTCATCCTCATGCCAGTACGCGAGTCTGTCGCTTTGTACCTGTCCCAGCATGGTCAATTCCGCCGAGATGCGGTCCTGCATGACACGCTTCTCATGAAGCACATAGAGTATGCCGGAGAGCAGGATCAGTGTGGAGGCGAGAATGATCGCACCGACCACAACGGATTTTCTGTATAGGAAGGACGGGGCTGTACTGTACAGGTGGTTTCTCATACGATCTCTGATGGGATAATCGGCATGTCTCGCAGCGGATATCAGCCGCAAGTATCGGAAAATCCGGGTCCATTGTCAAGTGTGGTCAGGAATTACAGGGTGTAGCGCGATAATGCAGACGAGGGGACCTCTGGTTGTGATCCCCATTGTCTTCAATCGATACCACGACGATAGTGTTTGATTTCCGCTCTTCGCCGTTTCGCGTCGAGGCGTCGTTGTACAGACGCCCGCGTCGGTTTCGTTCGTTTTCTCGGTCTGGGAGGCACCGCGGCCTTGCACAGCAGTTTCACCAGACGCTTGCGTGCATCTTCCCGGTT
>JAGTUW010000088.1 GCA_018224345.1 Bacteroidota bacterium | reverse complement strand
GCCGTCACCGCTGCCGTCGCCCGAACCATCGCGTCCCGAGCCGTCACCGCTGCCGTCGCCCGAACCGTCGCGTCCCGAGCCGTCAGGACCGAGGTCGTCACGGCCGAAGCCATCGCGTCCCCGTGAGGCATCAGCGAGGTTGAGATTTTGCGCATCCGGGTAATAGCCTTCACGTTCGGCGAATACCGCGTAGTTGTCTCCTTCAGGGACCGTACCCATAAAGTCGCCTGTTTGAGGATCTGTCTGGAGCTGAGCGACAACTTCACCGTCACTGAGGCGTTGCACCATTACGGCAGCATCGACGGGATTACCATCCTCATCGAGAATCGTACCCTTGATCGTTGCGACTTCCGCTTCCGGTTGTGCACCACGCGGGAGCGTTACCATGTAGATATCATTTTCACCGAGCCCGTCGGGTTGGTTGGATGTGGAAAAATAGGCGGTCCGTCCATCGGGAGTGATACGATATCCCCAGTCGTCGTCCGAGCCGTTGACATCCTTTCCGAGGTTCATCGGAGTACTCCATTCAGTCCATGAATTCGGATCTGTCCGAATAGCTTTGAACACATCGAGTTTCCCCATGCCGGGATGTCCGTCGGAGGAGAAGTACAGAGTTTTCCCATCGGGATGCAGGTAGGGCGAGCGTTCTGTGAACGGTGTATTGATGACAGAACCGAGGTTGATCGGTGGTTGCCAGTACGTGCCCCGGCGCACCGACACGAAGATATCGGTGTTCCCACCAAATCCTCCATGATGCGGAGTATTTTTCGGCACATACTCGCCGACGACGCCGACGCGGTCAGAGACAAAGAGGACGGCAAACCCATCAGCGGTCATAAACGCATCCGAGTCATAATACCGACTGTTGACCATTTGCGGGAAATGCTTGATCTCAGACCAGCCCCGGTCAGTTTTTTCGAAGTAATAGTTGTCACCGCCACCCAGATGTCCCGGAAAGCCACCGTAGATCAGGATTTTTGTTCCATCGAAAGAAATACCGTTGATAGTTTCATGATCGGGAGTATTGATACGTTCACCGAGGTTGACTGCTGGCTGCCACTCATCGTCCTTGAACTCGCTGACATAGATGTCGAGTTTTCCCATGCCGTCTGGTTTGTCGCTTGCGAAGTACATACGCGAGCCATCGACCGTAACGGAAGGTTTGATTTCGTTGAAGGGAGTATTGATGTTATCCCCGAGATTAACGATCTCGATATCAAACGAAGGGGCGCGGAGAATTTCTGTGATCTCATCGAAATCGGCTTGTCTTTCAGGGAAGCGATTTCTGTATGTTTCAAATACGGCAATGGCCGCGTCCCAGTCCCTGGCATCGATCGCCTGTTTTGCCAGGCGCTGAACGGCGACGAAGGCATCTTCACTCGGGGCCCACTTTTCCACATAAGCGGCGTAGTCACTGTCAGAGCTCATGTCGAAAATATCCTGCGAAAGCGAGCAGGCGGACAGAAAGCCAACTGCAATGAGCAATATGACGAGTGGGAGGGTGTGGAGCGATTTCATTGACATGGTATGGTTGAAGAACATTCTTGATTGTCAAACAAATTACACGCGCGTGGTAATCCGAAGCAAGGTGTTTCGTTTGCCGGGTATTCTGCTTGACCAGGCGGTGCGGTAAGAAATTGCACCACAGAGTTCACAGAGTTCACAGAGGGCTTTTTCGAGGCGCTTATTGCTGAATAAGGAGCGATCCGAAAAACTTTTTGTGCCGTTATTTGTGTTTTGGTGCATTGGTGGATTTTTTCTTCGGATTTTTCTTTTACCGGAAATACAGGTAGTATGCATGTTGTATATCAACTCCAAGGAGCGATGTGATGTTCAGACTGTATTCAATAGGTTTTATGCTGTTGATGTGTGCCTGCATCCTGCTCGGTTGTGACCAGGAAACAGGAGCGCCGGTGACGGAATCGCCGGAAGTCTCGGGCAGTCTGCTCTGGGCCGAAGGATGCAAAAGTGAAGTGACGAGAGGGGATGCAGACCGGAACAGTACCTGCATGCGTTTCGACTATGATGCGGGGAAACAACAATTGACGTTGCATCATGTCAATGCGGCTTTCAACTGCTGTCCTGAGGAAATCATTGTCGAGGTGGAGAAGGAGGACAATGTGATCCGTATTATTGAATCACAGCGCGGGCCGAACTGCCGATGTGACTGTCTCTATGATCTGGCTATTCTGGTCGAGCATGTCCCCGCTGCGGCGTACATGATTATCGTTGAAGAAACACGGCGCAATGAAAAGGATACCCGTATCGAATTTGCCGTCGATCTCAACGTCGAAACAGACGGTATTCACTGTGTCCCTCGCAATCATTATCCCTATGGATTGTAAGCCGTAATTCATTCCGGGCCATCGGGGGCAGGCGATGCGCGCAGAAAAAGGAAATGGACACTGGTCCGCCCGGTGCAGACCAGTGTCCATTGTTCCCCTGCCCTCGACTCGATACCATACACAATGGGGTACGGCAATAATTCTAACGGATGACGGAGATTCTCAGTGTCATGACAGTGCCGAAGGAATAAAAGCGGACGAAATAAATTCCGGGTGAAACGAAGTCCCCGTTGTCGCCACGCCCATCCCAGAGGGCAGTGTGTTGTCCACCGCTTTTCACCGCGTCTTCGAGCACGCGCACAGTGCGACCGAGCAGATCGGTGATGATGATCCGGAGGGGCGCCGCTGATTTCAGTGTGTATGGAATGACGGTGGGGTTGCCGGAGGACAGGGACAGTGGATT